>CALXJH010000229.1 GCA_944388555.1 uncultured Clostridia bacterium | reverse complement strand
GTTTTTGGAATTTTTCCTAATTTTAAAAGTGCGTATGCTGCACGTGCACAGCTTAGAAAAATTGTTAAATTTGCCGAAGTTACTAAAACAAGGGTATAAATGCAAAAAAAATGGAAATTCTTTTCTTTGGGTGATTAAAAATGAAAAGAATTTTTATATGTATTTTAGGATTATGTGTTGTGTTTACTTGTTTTTATATAGAAAAAGTACATAGCGAAATTGCAGATTCGATCATTCGTCTGCATATTATCGCTAATAGTGATTCAGTAGAGGATCAGCAGCAAAAACTGGCGGTGCGTGATTTTGTACTGGAACGGTACGGTAAGACGCTGAAAGCAGAAACAAGGGATCAAGCACTTGAAAAAATTTATGGCTGCTTGCCCCAGATTTTAAAAGATGTACAAGACTTGACAGATCAGCAAGTACAGATTAGCATCAGCGAAAGCAATTTTCCGACGAAAATCTATAAAGATTTGCAGCTGCCAGCCGGAAATTATCTGGCGCTTAAAATTGTTTTAGGAAGCGGAAAAGGTAAAAATTGGTGGTGTGTGATGTATCCGCCTCTTTGTTTTCAGGATGCATCAAGTGTTACTGATAAGGAAAAACTAAAACAGGTACTTTCAGAAGATGAGTATGAGCTGATCACTTCGCAGGAAGGCACAGTCCTATATAAGTTTAAGATTGTTGAATTATGGAACAAATTGAAAGCGTTATAATGGAAAAATATCAAATATACTGTCGTTTACGGGCTTGTTTATAAGCCCGTTTATGTTTTTTACAGGCATGCCCAGCCATATGCCTCCAACACAAATATTTTGTTGGTTTGTAAATATTTCTTGATAAACGCCTGTTATTTTGTTCAACGCGGCATAGCTGCTTTCTGTAACTTTGCCTATCGAGCCAAAACAAAAATCATTGGATTGCAATGCAATAGGCGTTATAGAAGGCGAGTAGACGGCTTCGGCGCCGCACATACAAAGTCCGGCAATTTTGCCCTGCTGTATAGCTGTGTACTGTAAACCGCAGACATCTCCGCTATATTCTGCACAGTCGCCGAATGCGTAAACGTCGGGCGCGGATGTCTGCATTTTTTCGTTTACCACAATACCTTTTCGCGTATTTAACTGGCCAAATGCTAACTGGATATTCGGCGTGTTTCCTACTGTTACTAAAAAATGGTCATATCTAATCTTTTCGTGCCGCGAACAAAAAATATAGGTGCTTGTGATATCTTTGATTTCTGTGCGTACTAAAATACGGATTCCCATTTTAATGAGCTTTTGTATTAACAGCAAAGATGTATATGCGGAGGAGCATTGATTTAAAATAGAATCAGATTTTTCAATAACCGTTACACAGCAGCCGTACTTTGCAAAAGATACTGCGCACTCTAACCCTAATATGCCGCCGCCAGCAATTACAATTCTGTCATTTGCAGACAGTGCGTCGTGAAATTTTTTGGCGTCGGCGTATGTGGTGTATGTTGCGCCTGTATGGAATGGATTGCATGGGGTTGAACCGGTAGCTATGCCAAGTTTGTCATAATAAAATCGCTGTGTTTTAGTTTGTACCTGCTTGCGCTGCACATCAATAGAAAGAACGGTATCTAAAACGACCGTTGCATTGTTTTTTTGTGCAAACGAAATTTTTTCAAGATTTGGAAAATGTATACAGTTTTTGCTCAAGGGAATTTTGCTGTATGGCTGTTCTTTTTCATTTGAAAACAAAATAATTTCAGCCGTTGTATCTTGTGCAGCAATTGTATTTGCACATGCGTTTCCGGCACTTCCGTTACCTATAATAAGATATTTCATAACATTCCTCCAGCAATGTAAAAAATTATTCAACATGTTTTTTTTGAAATCGTCCACCATAATAGCGTGAGGTGGGAAAATGAAAAATAAAACAAAGAGATTTTTGTGTTTTGCCGTTCTCGCTGTAGCAGTCGCCCGCCTCTGCGTAATTTCTGTTACGGAAGAGGCGGCGGCAGCGGCTGGGAAAACGGTAATATTAGGCGGTCAGGCAATTGGTGTTAAATTATATACCAAGGGCGTGCATGTGTTGAAATTGTCCGATGTAGAAACCACAGACGGTTTAAAGGAACCGGCGAAAAAAGCCGGTCTAAAAAAAGGGGACTATATCACACATGTAGATTCTGTTGAAATTATTTCTTATGAACATTTTTCTCAGCAAATCCAAAATAAGTCAGAAGTTACCTTAACAATCTTACGAAATGAAGAACAAATGATAAAAAAATTGAATCCTGCAGTCGGAAAAGACGGTATTTACCGCGCAGGAATATGGGTACGGGATTCTACAGCAGGAATAGGAACAGTAACTTTTTATGATCCGGAATCAAAAATAGCAGGTGCTTTAGGTCATGGTATTGCAGACGCAGATACAGGTATGCTTTTAACACCAAATCATGGTCAGGCATATGCTGCGGCTATTTCCTCTGTTACTAAGGGGAAAAATGGAATAGCCGGTGAAATCAACGGCGTTTTTTCGGGCGAAGAAGGTTATCTCGGAAAGCTTTTAAAGAACACCGATACCGGAACGTATTTTGCATTTGATCATTATACCGGAACAGAAATCCCGGTGGCAGCGGATAATCAGGTTCATGAAGGAGAAGCTGCTATTTACTCCACAGTTGCCGGCACAGAACCCAAGTCTTATACCATTAATATAACCAAAATTATCAGAAGTAGTATATTTTCTTCCAAAGGTATGCTGATTGAGGTAACAGATCCGGAATTGTTGCAAAAAACAGGCGGTATTGTTTGCGGTATGTCGGGGTCTCCAGTGATTCAGAATGGGAAGCTGGTTGGTGCCGTTACGCATGTGTTTATAAATGACCCAACGAGGGGTTATGGGATATTTATAGAAAATATGCTGGCGGAGGTAGAGAAAATAAAATAATGAACATCAGAAACACTCACTATGTTTAGTGGGTGTTTTTGTCTAAAAACTTTTATGATTTTTTAGATAAAAAGCAAATATGAACTTTTTAAGAAAATAAATTAACCAAAAAGGTTGACAAAAGGAAATTTGTATGTTATAATAAGTTTGTGATTTAAGAAATCATAATTTAGGAGGTTACAAAAATGATTACTGCTTTTGGAAAATTCTTGCGTATTCTGAGAATGGATAACGGAGAAATTTTAAAAACTATGGCTGAAAAACTTGAGGTTACATCTTCTTTTCTTTCAGCAGTAGAGAACGGCAAGAAAAAAATTCCTGCGGATTGGGCAGAAAAAATCAGCAATTTGTATTCATTATCAAATGATAAGATTATAGAATTGCAAAATGCCATAAGCGAAACAAATGAATGTGTTGAAATTGGACTCGCAAATCTCAATTTCAAGCAAAGAGAATTAGCGTTTTCATTTGCTCGCAAATTAAATGGTTTTAATGATAATGAGTTGCAAAAGTTATGGCAAATTTTAAAGGAGGACAAAAACTGATTTATGGCAAATTTTGTTGCACAAGGTATATCAAGAAAACAGATAAGAGCTTTTACGAAATATGTTCGTGAATTATGTGGAATGACAGACCGTATGTATTTCCCGGTAGTGGAATTTCTTGAAATCATTCTGCCAAATTTAATTGATGATTTTACATATGAGATAATTGAGTATTCAGAAATGCCGGATAAAGAGGGCGAAACTATCCCAAGTCTTAATACAATTAAAATGCGTGAAGATGTTTACGAAAAAGCTACTCAGGGTGACGGCAGAGCAAGATTCACAATTTTGCACGAAGTCGGACACTTGCTTATGCATGACAATGACAGAGTTGCACTTTGCAGAAAATCGGACAAATCTCCTTTAAAAGCTTATGAAGATCCCGAATGGCAGGCTGATGTTTTTGCCGGAGAACTTTTAATAGCGGAACATCTTGTCAAAAGTATGAGTGTAAATGAGATTGAAATTCGTTGTGGTGCTTCTCACGCTGCAGCAGAGTGTCAATATAAACAAATAAGGAGGTAACAAAAATGGGTCATGACGGCTTCACTTAAAAAAAGAAAAAACACATTAGAAGAGTTGCTGGTAACAACTAATCAATGTGTTTCATCACGGATATGCTGAAAGCATACCTATTAACTGTAGTTATATTTTAGCATATTCGTGAATCAAAATCAATACTTTTGGGAAATTTTCTTCTCAAAAAACGAAAAAATTGTATATAGGAGGTTATTTTTGATTCATGAATAACGAAAAATTTAATAATTATGATGTCTTCCATGCTTTTCTTGTTGAAAATGCAGAATTTGACGGCTATATTGAATTGCCTGTAATAAAAACAAGCAATGAACTGCCTGAAAAGGTTGTTACATTTTCAAAAGCAATGTCAAAATCATGGTCAGATTTCGACTGTTGGGTTGTGTTTTACGAGCACGATAAAGAATTTGAAAGGCTTTGGAATAAACCAAAACAATATTTGGACAAGCTGAAGAAATTCAAAGGTGTTTTTTCGCCGGATTTCAGTTTATACCGAAATATGCCACTTGTGATGCAGATGTGGAATACATATCGAGGCAGAGCTTTAGCTGTGTGGTTGCAAAATAACGGAATTGAAATAATACCAAATGTAAGAACTGCCGATGTGAGAACATTCAGATTTGCTTTCAAAGGAGTTGAAAGCAATAAAACAGTTGCTATAGGAACGCATGGATGTATTAAACGCAAAGAGGATAAAGCCTATTTTAAAAATGGACTTGCAGAACTCGTTAAACGATTATCTCCAAAAACGATAATTGTTTACGGTGCAGCCCCCGATGATATTTTCAAGATTTATGAAGATATGGGCATAAATGTTATCGTTTTTGAAAGCGAATTTTCAAAGTCCAGAAAGCAGGTGACTGCTTAATGGGTACAGGCGCTGGTGGGAATTTCGGAAACACGAATGGCTCTAAAGCAACAAAACATGGTAGTGAACGTTTAAAAGAACGAGGATTTTCTGGAAATGATATTTCGAACACTAAAAGCACATCAAATGTTAAAACACAATCAGACGGAGCTAAAGTTTATATTAAGGAAATATCGCCTGGAAAGTACAATGTTATTGTTGAGGGGGATAAAGGTATAATAACTGCCCTGAAAAATATAAGTAAAAAATCACTTGATAGATTAACCAAAAATTATAACTGGAGGTAATGTATATGAATGAATTTCAATGTGTATTTTGCGGTGAGAAAATAAGCGAAGAGGAAAAGGTATCCTCAATCTTGTTGACAACTCATTGGTTGAATGAAGATGAACAGGAAGACCAGCAACTATTTTGTCATTTAGAATGCTTCAAATCAAAATGTTTTGACGAAAATAATATTTTTATTGAAGATTAAATTAATTAAGGCAGGATTGATGAGTCCTGTCTTTTTTGTAACAAAAATTGTATAACTTTTATTACAAAGTGTGGCACTCCAATCATACAAATGCAGGAGTCCGATAATGCACAGCATACACAAATTTGAAAAAGAAATAAGATTTCCGTCAGGATTTCCTTCATTTCCCTCATTATTACCTTCAGTTTTGGGCTTATTTCCTTTAAGATTTCAAAAATCGAAAAAAATGTTGTCCCCTATTGACAACAGTCGTGTCTGGCAGTCCTATTGTGCAGGATGGTTACCTGGTAGGTGCTGTTACCCATGTTTTTTTGAACAACAGTACAAAAGGATATGCTGTCTTTATTGGTACAATGTTGTCGCAAATTCCTTCTTTTTAGGAAATAGTTTTTGGAAATGATTGCATATTTTGGTAAAATATGGTAATCTATATACAAACGTAAAAGGAAGGAATGAAACAAATGGAAAAAATGAAAATTGTGTTG
>CALXJH010000228.1 GCA_944388555.1 uncultured Clostridia bacterium | reverse complement strand
AATCAAAAACTTGATTGTGACTGCTGCAACAGGCGCTATTAACACGAAATTTACTCCTGGTGATTTGGTGGTACTGACTGACCATATTAAGCTGACAGCGGAATGCCCGCTGCGCGGTCAAAATTTAGAACAATTAGGCGAACGCTTTTTCGATATGACACATGCCTATGCGCCGGAAAAAATTGAACTTGCCAAAAAAGCAGCTGAGACTTGTGGCATTGACATCAAAACCGGTGTTTATGCGTATATGAGCGGTCCCAATTATGAAACACCGGCTGAAATTAGAATGCTGCGTATTTTAGGGGCGGATGTGGTAGGCATGTCGACCGTTCCCGAAGTGATTGCCGCAAATCATGCAGGCCTTTGCGTGCTTGGAATTGTTTGCTGCAGTAATATGGCGGCAGGAATCTTAGATCAGCCTTTGGAACATGAAGAGGTAATGCGCGTTGCGGACAAAGCAGGAGCCGCGTTTCAGAGACTTTTAAAAGAAATTGTGTTGGCTATTTGAGCATTTATGATTATTTATAGGTTTTGAATGCAGATTTTATATTTTTTCTGCCATACCGAAAAAACCAAAAGAGAAAGGCTGGAAATGACTATGAGCATTATAAGAGATCCTAAATTAGCAAAAGATGGTATGTTAAAAATTGAATGGGTTAAGAAAAACATGCCGCTTCTTAACGCTATTGAACAGGATTTTACAACCCATAAATATTTTGACGGTTTGAATATTACTATGTGTATTCATGTAGAAGCAAAAACAGCCTATTTGGCGCAGGTCCTTAAAGCAGGGGGCGCAAATGTAGCTGTAACCGGATGCAATCCGCTTTCTACACAGGATGATGTTGCTGCAGCGCTTGCAGAAACAGGGATCTCTGTGTATACATGGCATGGGGCAACACAACAGGAATATTTTGCTCATTTGAAAAAGGCGCTTGAATTTTCTCCGCATTTGTTTATAGATGATGGTGGTGATATTACGCAGATACTGCATGACGAGTATCAGCAATTGCCTGTTTGGGGAGGAAGCGAAGAGACAACAACCGGTGTGCATCGTTTGCGGGCGCGTGAAAAAGCCGGCGCACTTAGATTTCCTGTGGTTTCAGCAAATGACGCAGACTGTAAATATCTTTTTGATAACCGTTACGGAACAGGACAATCGGTATGGAATGCAATCAATAAAACAACAAATTTAATTGCAGCAGGAAAAAATGTTGTAATCGCAGGATATGGCTGGTGTGGCAAAGGCTGTGCTATGCGTGCAAAAGGGTTGGGTGCAAAGGTAATCATTTGTGAAGTGAATCCCGTGCGCGCCATGGAGGCGGTTATGGATGGATTTTCAGTTATGACCATGGATGATGCAGCTAAAGTCGGGGATGTATTTATTACAGTAACCGGTTGCGAGCATGTCATCTTTGATCGGCATTTTCAAGTTATGAAAGACGGTGCTATTTTATGTAATGCCGGCCATTTTGATGTGGAAGTGTGTATTCCGGAACTTGAAAATCTGGCTGTAGAAATCAAGCAGATGCGTCAAAATATTATGGGATACAAACTGCCGGATGGAAGATGGATTCATATATTAGCAGAAGGCCGATTGGTAAATTTAGCGGCAGGAGACGGTCATCCTGCCGAAATTATGGATATGAGTTTTGCCATTCAGTCACTTTCCATGAAATATCTTTTAGAAAATCATAATAAAATGGAAAATAAAGTATATACTGTTCCTACAGAGGTAGATCAGTATGTAGCAGCGCTTAAGCTGAAAACAATGGGCGTATCAATCGACCATTTGACAGAGCAACAAAAAGCGTATTTGGAAAGCTACGCTGAATAAGCGAGGAGGAAGTATGGAATTCAGAAAATTACCTGTATTACCCCTTAGAGGAGTTGTGTTATTTCCACATGTAATTGCACATTTCGATGTGGGAAGAGACAGCTCAGTAGAGGCGGTCAGTCAGGCACTTAAAACAGATAATTATATATTTGTAACCACCCAGAAAAATGCGATGGACGAAGTTGCAGATGCGGATAATGTTTATGAAATCGGCACCGTTGCACTGATTCGCCAGGCAGTTAAAATTTCTGACAGAGGTTATAGAGTTATATTAGAAGGATTGTACAGAGCACAGGCGCTTGAATTTAAAAAACAAGATGGATATATGACTTGTGAGTCTACAAAAATCTTTGAATTTTCAGCCGATATGTCGCAAATAGAAGTTATGGCAAAATTCCGTTTGATCCGCAATGGATATGCCGAATATTTTGAGCGTGTCAAGAAAATAGCTGTAGAGCCTTATGCAGATATCAGTATTTGTGAAGAGCCGGATGTTTTAACAGATCTGATTGCCGGGCAGCTTTTAATTGAGATTGACGAGCGGCAGGCGTTGTTATGTGAATCTTCAGTAGAAAAACGTTTAGATCGGCTTCTTGAAATTTTAGACCGAGAAAAACAAATTTTAGAAATAGATATGGATATTTCTGAAAAGGTACATCGGGAGTTGGATCTACGGCAAAAAGAATATTTTCTTAATGAGAAAATTCGGGCAATTCGCGAGGAATTAGGAGATGCCCAGGACACAGATGAAGAATTAGATCGTTTCGTTACTGAGGTAGAAAAATTAGGACTGCCGCAGGAATATGAAGAAAAATTGATGCGAGAAATAGATAAGCTGGCGCGTTTCTCGCCGCAGTCGCCTGAAGCCGGGGTGATTCATTCTTATCTGACTACCGTTTTAGATTTGCCTTGGAACGTAAAAACCGAAGAAACGGTTGATATACAAAAGGCGGAAGAAATTTTAGAACGTGATCACTATGGTTTAAAAGATGTAAAAGAACGTATTTTAGAGTTTTTTGCTGTAAAAAAATTGGGCGGCGATCCGAAAGGTTCTATTTTATGTTTGGTAGGTCCGCCCGGTGTCGGAAAAACGTCTATTGTTAAGTCGATTGCGGAAGCGCTCAACCGAAAATATGTTCGCGTTTCTTTGGGCGGTATTCGGGACGAGGCAGAAATCCGTGGACATCGGAAAACATACATTGGTTCTATGCCCGGGCGGATTATGTCTGCTGTAAACCAGGCAAAAAGCTCGAATCCGCTTATCCTGCTAGACGAAATTGATAAGCTGGCAAGCGATTATAAAGGAGATCCTGCATCGGCACTATTGGAGGTTTTAGACCGCGAACAGAACTTTGAGTTTACTGATCACTATATTGATATTCCTTTTGATTTATCAGACGTTTTGTTCATTACAACTGCCAATGATGTAGGCGCTATTCCTGCACCTTTACGCGATCGTATGGAAATTATAGAAATTGCAGGCTATACTTATGACGAAAAAGAACAGATTGCGCTTTTGCATATTATACCAAAGCAAATGCGAATATATAATCTGAAACATGTAACCATTTCGAAAGACGCAGTTTTAAAAATTATACAGGAATATACCCGCGAAGCGGGCGTTCGTACGATGGAGCGAGTTATTGAAAAACTGTGCCGAAAATCTGCAAAAATGATTGTAAGCGGGCAAAAATCTGTAAAAATTACGAAAAATAACCTGCAGAAATTTTTGGGCATTCCTAAATATGTACAGGATACTGCTGAGAAAGAAAATCAGATTGGTGTTGTTACAGGTTTGGCGTGGACTCAGGTTGGAGGAGAAACCCTTTGCGTTGAGACCAATGTAATGGAAGGAAGTGGTAAGCTTCAGCTTACAGGTTCACTGGGGGATGTTATGCAGGAATCGGCTAAGGCGGCATATTCGTATGTGCGTGCAAATGCAGAACGCTTGCATATACCTACAGATTTTTATAAGAAAACCGACATTCATATTCATGTGCCGGAAGGCGCCGTTCCCAAAGACGGTCCGTCAGCCGGTGTTACCATAACAACAGCTCTGGTTTCTGCGCTTTCCGGAAGAAAAGTGTACCATGATGTTGCAATGACCGGTGAAATTACACTCCGTGGCAGAGTGCTGCCTATTGGCGGTTTGAAAGAAAAAACATTGGCAGCCTTGCAGTATGGTGCCAAAACAGTTATCATACCAAGTCAGAATAAAAAAGATCTGGAAGAAGTTCCGGAAATTGTAAAGCAAAATATTCGTTTTATCCTGGCAGAGCGTGTCGATACCGTTTTAGAACATGCGTTGCAAGGAAAACCGGACGCGGCGCATACGCGGCGAATCCGGCGAATGGTGGATAGAAAAACAGAATCACCCAAAGTTTCCGCTTTAAATGGATAAAAAAGCAGGTTGTTTACGATACCATTTTGTTGCGGTGAAATGGAGAAGATATGAATATTCATAATGTACAATTGGAAGTTTCGGCAGTAGTGCAAGCACAGTACCCAACCAAGCAGCTCCCTGAAATTGCAATGGTTGGCCGCTCTAATGTGGGGAAATCCTCTTTGATCAATAAAGTGCTGAACCGCAAGAATTTTGCGCGTGTTAGCTCTAAACCGGGTAAAACCGCAACCATCAATTTCTATAATATTGACCAAGCGATTTATTTGGTGGATCTTCCAGGATACGGCTATGCTAAAGTTTCTAAACAGGAAAAAGCGAAATGGGCAGGTATGATCCAGCACTATTTAGATACAAGAGATACGCTTTGCAAGATTTTTTTGCTTGTAGATGCCAGGCACGCACCAAGCGAAGATGACTTGATGATGCTGGAGTGGATTCGTTACTATAAAAAGGATTTTACTGTTATTGCCACAAAAGCAGATAAAGTGAAGCCTTCACAGCGCAAGGATGCTCTTTCTGTGATTTGTCAAGCACTTGCGGTTGACGAGGAGAGTCTGGTTGTTTTTTCGGCGCAAACTGGCGAGGGAAAAGAGAATGTGATTGATATTCTCCAACAATTAGAAAAATAACTATTGTGATATCATACAAATTATGCTATAATAAAAATAATGTGAGGTTCAAACACCGCTATATTCATATACTTTATTTCGTATTTATAGAAATCAGAAGTATTTTTACAGCTAAATGCAGAGTAGAGATAAAATAAGGGATTTGAAATGGAAAACACAAACAGCGTTATTTTTAATAATGAAAGGTGTGTATCGTTATGAAATTTCAAAAAACAGTGGCAGTAATCGTTGGAATCATTTTGCTATTAGCAGGCTTTAACTTCCTGTTTGAGATCTTTAATATTGTGCCGCGGCAATGGTTACTGTTTGCCATAGGCGTCATTCTACTTGCAGTTGGTTTAAAAAATAAAAATAGCATCTGCCGAACGATTGGTCTGTTTTTAACGGTCATTGGAGCGGCTGTTTTCACAGAACCGTTTTTACATTTCATGTATATGAAAGCAATATATTGTGCAGCAATTGCCATTGCGCTGATTATTGAAGGCATTTTACGGAAAAATAACTGGATTTGCTTTGGCGGCGGGATTGTTGCGCTTATTGCTGTGCTACAGCTTTTACAGGTACTTTCTATTCCGCACAATCTTTATTATGCTTATGGATTTATAGTGCTTGCAACTTTTTTTGTTATTGTATTCATTGTAAAAAACCGTGTATGGGGATATATGCCGCTCGTTTTGGGAATCATGTGCTATTTGCTCTCCATTCCGCAGTTTTTACTGTATGCAGAATACATGGATGGAGAAATTGCAAAAGCAGTAAGCGCAGTTTTAATGATTATAACAGGCGTGCTTGTTATGCTTAAAGTATTTAAAATAGGTACAAAGGAGAAAAAAGGTGAGTAAGGAGAAAATAACGGCGCCCAAAGGCACGCACGACATTTTGCCTGAGCAGGTGCATATTTGGCAATATTTAGAAAGAAAAATGCAAGAAACCTGTGCAAAGTACGGATATAAACAAATCCGCTTTCCGGTTTTTGAACATACCGAGCTGTTTAACAGAGGCGTGGGCGATACAACGGATGTCGTACAGAAGGAAATGTATACTTTTTTGGATAAAGGCGGCAGAAGTATAACACTTCGTCCGGAGGGAACCGCATCTACTGTACGCAGCTATATTGAAAATAACTTATATGCCGGAACCATGCCGGTCAAGTTATTCTACATTCTTTCCTGCTATCGTTATGAACGGCCGCAGGCTGGAA
The DNA here is from genome assembly GCA_944388555.1 of uncultured Clostridia bacterium. GTDB lineage: Bacteria > Bacillota > Clostridia > RGIG6154 > RGIG6154 > RGIG6154. Next base: position 600 of record CALXJH010000228.1, on the reverse strand, counting down.
GATTCCGTGAGTTTAACCAATTTGGAATTGAAAATTTTGGAAGCGCTTCGCCGATGACCGACGCAGAGGTTATTTCTCTTGCCATGCTGCTTTTAAAAGACTTGGGTGTGCAGGGATTAACGCTTTATATAAATTCCATCGGTTGTCCGGATTGCCGGAAAAAATATAACGAAACATTAAAAGCGTTTCTGCATGAACATCAGGACAGCCTGTGTGATTTGTGCAAAGATCGTATGGAGCGGAATCCTTTACGCGTTTTAGATTGCAAAAATCCCGATTGTCAGGAGATATTAAAGAATGCACCGACTGTGGACTCCGTGCTTTGCCCGGATTGTGTGCAGCATTTTTCAGATTTGCAAACCTATCTTTCAAAAATCGGTATTGATTATGAGATTGACACCTCCTTGGTGCGCGGACTGGATTACTATACGAAAACGGTGTTTGAAATAAAATCGGGGGACTTAGGTGCGCAGTCAACGGTATGCGGCGGCGGAAGATATGATGGATTGGTCGAACAGCTTGGCGGTACGCCTACACCGGGCATTGGTTTTTCGATGGGCATAGAGCGTTTGATCAGTATTCTGGAAAAACAAGGTAAAT
>CALXJH010000227.1 GCA_944388555.1 uncultured Clostridia bacterium | reverse complement strand
GTGCTGTGAACGTTCATTCTGGCAAGAAACAACAATCCCGGTAGGAAAATGCGTTATGCGAATCGCAGAATCGGTCTTATTGATATGCTGTCCGCCAGCACCACTGGCTCTGTAGGTATCAATACGAATATCTTCCGGCAATATTTCTATTCCTTTATCATCTTCAATTTCAGGGATGACTTCCAGACTTGCAAAAGAGGTATGGCGTCTTCCGGAAGCATCAAACGGGGAAATACGAACCAATCGATGTACACCTTTTTCTGCTTTACAATAGCCATAAGCATTTAAGCCGGACACTTGAAAAGTAATGCTTTTAATTCCGGCTTCATCTCCCTCTAACATATCCAGCACCGTAACGGTATAACCTGATTTTTCTGCCCACCTGGAATACATTCTATACAACATTTCAACCCAATCCTGCGCTTCTGTTCCGCCAGCGCCGGCATGCAAGGTAAGAATTGCATTATTTGCATCATATTCACCAGAAAGCAGCGTTTGGAGTGTCATATTTTCAACATCATTCTGCAAATTTTTAAGCCCGCTCTTTACCTCTTCTAAAACAGACAAATCTTCTTCTTCGTTTCCCAGTTCTACAAGGGTAATCAAATCCTCCCATTGCGTGCAGAGTTGATTATAATGTTCCACCTTCTGCTTAAGCTGCTTAATTTTTTGCAATATTTTTTGTGATTCCTCCATGTTATCCCAAAACGCAGGATCGGCAGATTGTTTTTCTAAATCTTGAATGGTTTGCGTTGTACCGGCAATGTCAAAGTGAATCCCTCAGTTCTTCAATGCCGCTTTTCATTCCTTCTAAGGTTAAACGATATTCGTCAAATTCCAGCATGTTTTCACTTCCTTAACTCTTTAAATTTTATTGTATCTACTGCAGATTATTTACCGCAGCATTTTTTGTATTTCAATCCTGAGCCGCATGGACACGGATCATTGCGCCCCACTTTCTGCACATGTACCGGTTGTTTTTTGGTTGGCTGTGCATTTGTTCCTTGCGTGTCGCCGCGGTTTTCTGTCATTTTAATGTTGCTTTGCGTTTGATGAATTTCTGTTCGGATTTTAGCACCTAAAATGAACTTAGCTGTATCAATTTTAATAGCTTCTACCATTTCATCAAACAAATCGCTTCCGACATTTTTATATTCAATAACCGGATCTTTCTGACCGTATGAACGCAGCCATATACCTTGTTTAAGCTGATCCATTTCATCAATATGATCCATCCACTTGCTGTCTACAACTTTCAGAAGAATGTACCGCTCAAAATTGCGCATGTGTTCAGGTGTAAAGAGCTGTTCTTTTTCTTCGTATGCATGTATGGCAAGCGCTGTCATATCTTCTGTCAATGATTCACGGCTCATCACTTCTAAGTCATCATGTGTAAAAGAAAGTGTACCTTTTTCCAGAAAAACAGATTCAAAGTATTCAATCAGACCATTTAAATTCCAATCGTCCGGATATGCGCCTTCGGCTGTAAAGCGTGCAACGGCATCTTCGGCAAAGGTTCGGATCATATTCAAAACGTTTTCACGAATATTCTCTCCGTCTAACACCATATTACGCTCACTGTAAATCAGCTCGCGCTGTTTATTCATTACATCATCATACTGCAGTACATTTTTTCTGGATTCAAAGTTCCTGCTTTCCACTTTTTTCTGTGCAGACTCAATGGCACCAGATAACATTTTCATTTCTAAAGGTTCATCATCCCCCATGCCCAAGGAATCAATCATGCCCATATAACGTTCGGAGCCAAACAAACGCATAATATCGTCTTCCATGGCAAGGAAAAATCTCGATACACCCGGATCCCCCTGTCTGCCGGCACGTCCGCGCAGCTGATTGTCTATTCTTCGGCTTTCATGACGTTCTGTTCCTAAAATATACAAACCACCAAGTGCAACCACTTCGTCATGCTGCGGCGCAATTTCTTCTTTAAAGGCAGCATATAAATCCGCATACACTTTTCTTGCATCCAATATCTCTGCATCGGTTGTTTCACCATATCCGGTTGCTTCCAAAATCATCTCATCGGAATAACCACGCTTTTTCATTTCTTTTTTGGCTAAAAACTCCGCATTACCGCCAAGCATAATATCCGTACCACGTCCAGCCATATTAGTGGCAATGGTAACCATGCCTTTCTTACCTGCCTGCGCAACAATCTCCGCTTCTTTCTCATGTTGCTTCGCATTCAATACATTGTGCGGAATACCATTCTTTTTTAGCATTGCAGATAGCTCTTCGGATTTTTCAATAGTAATCGTACCAACCAAAATCGGCTGTCCCTTTTCGTAGCATTCTTTAATCTGCTTAACAACCGCTTTAAACTTGCCCGCTTCTGTTTTGTAAATCTGGTCATCTAAATCTTTTCTTGCCAACGGTTTGTTGGTAGGAATCTCAATTACATCTAATTTATAGATTGCACGAAATTCCTGTTCTTCCGTCAATGCCGTACCTGTCATACCGGAAAGCTTTTTATACATTCTAAAATAATTCTGGAATGTAATAGTCGCAAGCGTTTTACTTTCTCTTTGTACAGACACTTTTTCTTTGGCCTCTATAGCCTGATGCAGGCCGTCTGAATATCTTCTTCCCGGCATCATACGCCCTGTAAATTCGTCTACAATGATGACTTCGCCTTCGCTGTTCACAACATAATCTTTATCTCTTTGCATAATGCCATGCGCACGCATTGCCTGATTTATATGATGTGAAACCGTCATATTTTCCGGATCAGATAGATTCTCGATATTAAACGCACGTTCTGCTTTTTCTATACCGCGCGGCGTCAAATTAACAGTTTTTGCCTTTTCGTCTATAATATAATCAACATTCGCATCCTCATCAAAGGTTTTTTTATCTTCTTCTTTAATTTTTTTAAAGCTTAGCTTAGAAACAAACGCATCAGCCATTTCATAAAGCTTGGTTGATTTATCTCCCATACCGGAAATAATAAGGGGTGTTCTTGCTTCATCAATCAAAATACTATCTACTTCGTCCACAATTGCAAAATTATGTCCACGTTGTACACGGTCATTTTTATTGATTACCATATTATCACGCAAATAATCAAAACCAAGCTCATTGTTGGTCCCATATGTGATATCCGCCGCATACGCAGCCTTTCTTTCTTCTGAAGACATATCGTGTATTACTAAGCCGACCGATACACCCAAAAATTTATAAACTTTCCCCATCCATTCGCTGTCACGTTTTGCCAGATAATCATTTACCGTAACAATATGCACGCCATTGCCAGTCAAGGAATTTAAATATGC
>CALXJH010000226.1 GCA_944388555.1 uncultured Clostridia bacterium | reverse complement strand
TTCCATGCCAAAAGGTGCGTTTATTGGTCGTTTGCGAGGATTTCAATACTTTTGCAATCCAGACGGTAGTATTTCTTTAATCCGTCGTATAGACGAATTGGATGAAGTTTTGGCAAAAATAGATATTGATGCAAATTTTCAACAAGCGAATATTGAAGTTTTTGATGTTTCAGGGCTTGGCGGACTTGGTTTGGAAGAGCGTTTACACGCATATATCGGAGAAGCTTTTGCTTATCTTGCGCTTTCTAAGGGGCGTTTGGTCTTCCACTCTTCTGCACTTGCTTATGAATGCGCGGGTATTTGCTTTTCTGCGCCTTCCGGTACAGGAAAGTCTACACATACCGCACTTTGGAAACAGTATTATGGCGAAAAAACAGAAATTATCAATGATGATACGCCGGTTTTATATATTGAAGATGAAAAAACGGTTCTGTCAGGCTCGCCCTGGAGTGGCAAGACAGAGCTTAATATAAATAAACAGATTCCCTTGAAAGGAATTGTGTTTTTGACACGAAGTAAGGATAATTTTATCCGCAGGCTTACAAATCTGGAAGCGATACAGCGGATATTTACGGAATCAAAAATTCTGCAGATTCCTGAGCTTTTTGATTCCGGAATTGCTGTAGTCAGCAAAATTTTAGAGAAAACACCGGTCTATCTTTTGGGATGCAACATTTCAAAAGATGCTGTGGATTTGGTGAAAAATACACTGCAATTATAAAGATGTATTAAAATACATTGCGGAAATAGTTGAATAGTAAATCGATGATATTAAAGGAGAAGAAAAGATGGGTGTTAAGAAAATAATCTGTATGGTTTTGATTGCTGCGTTATGGACAAGCAGTTTTGTTGCAGTGTCTGCGCAAAGTACGTTTTTTGATCTTTCAGAAACACATTGGGCATACGCTTCTGTAATGGAACTGGTAAATGACGGAACCGTAAAAGGCTATGAAGACGGCGGCTTTCATCCGGATGGGACAGTTACACGCGCAGAATTTGTAAAAATGATTGGGAAAGGCGATGTTATTCGTACCGAACCTTATGCAGATGTAGATCCCTCTCACTGGGGATATGAATATATTATGGCTTCCGGACTGCAAACAGATGGAAATTTGTTTCAGCCTGATATTCCAATAACGCGCGGAGAAGTATTGGAACTCATCTGGACGCGCAACGGAAGTCCTGCAGGAACGGTGGCACCTGCGGCAATTTCCGGACAATGGAAAAATAAAGATGCAGCAGCATGGGGATATACATATAAAATCATGATTGGTGATGACGGATTTAACCTGCGTCTGGAAGACCCGCTTACTCGTGCAGAGGCTGCTGCTTTGATTATCAGAGGCAGAAATTACGCTTCTGCAACGCCCGGGAATTTTGCAGATACCGTTTCGGAAGATCTTTTGAAAATGATAATCAAGTCGTCTGGTTTGGTGGATGGGAATATAGATGATTTGTCTGCAAAAATAACCAATGGACAGATGGCAATGGCTGTTCTGCGCTTGCTTTATGGCGAGGATGATCCGATGCTTGCTTCTTATCCTAAAGATATAGCTGACTGTACATACGGAAAACAATGGGGCGTTGTGGCTGCCAATTATTTGAATACCACAGATTATTCAGAACAAATGGTGAATAAAAATGCTGTTCTTTCTGATACACTTGCCGCTTTGAGTATGGCGGCGTATGGAAAAGCTAAAAGTGGCTATGAAATCACAACCTCCGGAAGTTACAACGGTTTTTCAGCTGAAGGGAAAGTTCAATTGGGACTTTCGGTTGCTAAAGGCTGTGGGGTAGAGTTTTATGCAGATGGTTCTTTGGATGGCAACCGAGAGGTTACATATAAAGATTTAGGTGTTATCTTAATACAATTAGACAGTGTTATCGGTTTAAAACGTTCTTATCAGGATACAATTCCAAAAGATGAAAAAATCCAGAAAGATTTAACCCAATATCCTCAGAACTATATGGAATATCCGGTTATTTTAGAAAGTGTTCCTGCTTCTGTTTATCAAGCTGATTATCCGGGGACAGGCTATACCTCCGACTATGCTTTTGCAAGAGAGTTTTATATGGTATTTACCGATGCGCTGGCCATGTTATCACAAAAGCTCTCTACCAAAGATTACAGACTTAAATTTACTTATTATCCATCACTTGTAAAACGTAATGAGCAAGGATATTATGTTATACGAGTTTATATGACAAAACAGGGAAATTTTGATGGTGTGACCTATGCAGATTTGTTCGGCAGTCAGTTCGCGGGTACGAATCAGCCTGTTAAAGACGGATTTATTGAAATTCAAACAGCAACACCTTTAAACAACATTGTCTACCCTGCTGAAAATCTGATTGTTACCCAGGTAATACAATAATAGGAGGAGTATTTTTGTGAACAAGGATTCAATTACAATATTGGGATTAGCGAAAATGATGCTTCGTAAATGGTGGTTATTTCTTATTGTTGCGGTGATATTTGCAGCAGCTGCTTTCTTCTATACAAAACTTTTTGTCCAGCCTGTTTACATTTCCAGCGGAACAATATATATCACAAATACCAACTCTGCAAATACGCAGACAAATGTCAATCTTTCTGATGTAATGTTAGCGCAGGAACTTGTTTCTACCTATAGCGAAATACTAAGCAGCAATACTTTTTTGAAAACAGTAAGCGAAAACAGCGGTCTGGACTATAATTACAGACAGCTTAAAAGTATGATTGCGTACTCTCAAAAGCAAGGGGCTCCAGTTATGGTGGTAGAGGCAGCAGCGTATGATCCGAAAGATGCGTGTATTTTAGCAGAAACGATTCTTAACAGCGCACAAGACGAAATTTCCAGAATCATACGCGGCGGCGTTGTATCTGTTATTGACCACGCAGAAGTTCCCTTATTACCAGCACTTCCAAATGTAACCAAAAATGTGTTCATAGCTGTTGTTTTAGCGGTTTTAGTAGTAGCTGTCTATGTGTTCTGTACCGAGTTCTTTGATGATAGATTAAAAAATACACAGGAACTTTCAGCTTATGGTCTGCCTGTTTTAGCCGAGATTCCTTATATGCTGAATGAGGAAGAAAAAAATAAAGTTAAAAACAAAAAAAGAAGAAACAACAAAGAAAATGAGCAAGTAAAAGCGTCACTGTGATTTTCACATTGACGCTTTTTATATGTAAAGCGTTTAGAAAAAGAAGAAAAAGGAAATAGTTTTGTTCTAAAAGCGCTTGACTTTTTAGATATAAAATTATATAATATAGTTGAATTATTGTATGGTTGAAAATAAAGAAATGTAGGGTGAATTCATGAAAAAAAAATACGTGATTTTGCTGAGTATTCTGATTATAATACTTGCATTGATTGGATGGTTTGTGCATGCACAGTGGAACAATATCACAGCTATTGTTGATACCTTCCGGTATTCACAGGAAGAAGTGCAGCAAAAATTAGAGGAAAATAAGCAGGAATTACAGGCTTACATAGAACAAAATGAAGATATAAATGTACGGGATCTGACAGAAGAAGAGAAGGAAGCATTAAATAAAGGCGAGCTTACGGAGGAAGAAGCTATTTCTATTATAACAGGTAAGCTTTCAATGGACGATGTACATAAAGATGAACAATCGCCGTCAACACCTCCACAATCAGTACCAACGCAAACGGAAGATCCTACTAATGCACAGGTGCCTGCTGAAAACAAGCCAACTGATACGACAACGCCTCCGCAAGAGAGCCAGCCCCAAAAAACAACTGGAGAAGTGGTTTCGGAGCTAATTGCAAAATTATATGTGGAAAAAAATAAATATCTTTCGAGTTTAAGTGGTATGGAAACACAAGTTATTGACGAATACAATGCATTGCCGAAAGATCAGAAAGAATCTGGTAAAAAAGCAATTATTTCTAAATATATGACAATGGTTGCAAATTGGGAAACGGAATGTGATGGCGTTGTATATGGAATTTTAGATGAAATCAAGGCAGCACTTGCAAATAGCGGACAAGATCAATCTATTGTACAAAAAATAGAACAGGCTTATTTGAATGAAAAGCGACTAAAGAAAGCATATTACATGAATATATATTTAGATGTTTCAAAATAAGGAGGAGTAGAGGATGAAAAGCAAGCGCGTTATTGCACTATTGGTGGTAGTGTGCATGTTAATGACAATTGTGCCCACAGCTTTTGCAGCCGATGTATCAAGTTTTACAGACTTTCCAACAGGATGGTCCAAGGATGCTATGCAGGCTGCTGTCAACAATGGATTATTGATAGGGGTTTCAGAACATGAAATTCAGCCGCAGGCAAATTTAACCAGGGCAGAGCTGGCGGCTATTGTAGTGCGTGCGTTTGGCGCCGAAACAAAGGCGGATATTTCTATGTATCAGGATGTGAAAACATCCGACTGGTACTATGATTATATTGCAAAAGCAGTACAAATGGAAGCGCTTTATGGAAAAAGCAATACAGAGATGGCGCCTTTAGATCCGATTACTAGGGAAGAAGTTTTTGTAGCGCTTGCAAGAATACTTGTATTGGAAAGCACAGACAGCGTAGCTTTAAACAAGTTTGTTGATAAAGAGGATATATCTTCTTGGGCTTTAGAGGGCGTTACTGCTTTAGCAAAAAAAGGATATATAAATGGTGACGATCAGAGAAAACTGAATCCAAAAGCCAATATAACACGTGAAGAATTTGCGCAGTTTATGTATAATATGGTTAAAGTATACATCACAGAGCCCGGTACATATACGCAGAATTTACGCGGGATGACTGTTGTACGCGCAGGAGATGTAACATTTAAAGGAATTACGCACATTAATGACTTGGTTATCGGCGATGGCGTTGGAACAGAGAATATTATGCTGGAAAATGTCGATATTGAGGGCAGATTGCTGACAAGAGGCGGTACGTTTACCTTAACCGACACGACTGTTTCTGAAAATGTCGTTGTTAAAAATGTAAATAGCGTAACAAACTTTAACAATTATGAAGATGAAGATGTATTTAAAGATATAAATAAAATTACAGAAGCAAAATTCCTTGAAAGAGAACCTTCAAAGCCTTCTTATTCGGGAGGCAGTTCGGGCAGTGTGTCTACAACAATTACAGTTCGGTTTAATGTAGACGGAACGCAGTATGCCGTGGTATCGCCTAGAAGGAACAGTGCTTTCAGCTCCTTTAAACCTGCAGATCCGACAAAAACAGGATATACTTTTGAAGGCTGGTATAGAAACGATACATTGATAACGGACAATACTGTTTTTACAGCAAACGCAACTTTAGAAGCAAAATTTGTACCTATTTCTTATGGTATTACATATAACTCCTCTATAGCGTTTTCTGCTACTGTTCCAACCGATTTTACCGTAGAAACAGCTGTTACTCTGCCAGTCGAAAGCGATTTTGCGCCGCATACCGGATGGACTTTTGGTGGATGGTATAAAGATGCGGCGTATACAGATGGGCCGGTAACAGAGATACCAGCAGGTACAATTGGAAATCAAACGTTTTATGCAAAATGGGAAAGCGTTTCCGCTGTTTCATATTATGTTGAGCATTGGCAGCAAAATGTTGAGGATAATGAATATACATTATTTGAAACCGATACATTGACAGGTATCCCGGGAGATCAAACAGCAGCGGTTGCGAAAACTTACCAAGGCTTTACAGCCGGTACAATCGTACAGGATACGATCAATGCAGACGGTACAACCATAATAAAAATTTATTACACAAGAAATGTGTATTCACTGACATTTGATGCAAACGGTGGAACAGGAGGCGTAGTTCTTAACCTGAAATATGGAGCGCCTATTACTCCGCCGACTGTACAAAGACCAGGCTTTATGTTTATGGGATGGGATAAGACGGTTGCGGCTACTATGCCAGCTGAAGATACAGTATATACTGCACAATGGTCCGCAATTGTAAATAAAATTACGGTTACATTCAAGTTAGAGGAAACAGATACCACAAGTTATCATACAGCCGAGTTAGAAAAAGGCGCAGCAATTGGTGCAAATATGCCTGCAGTGGATCCAACAAAACCTGGCTACCGCTTTGATGGTTGGTTTGTTGGAAATCAGCAAGTGCTTCCCACTACACAATTTGATCAGGATACTGTTATTGTTGCGAAGTGGACAAAACTGCTGACTGTTACATTTAAGACAGATGCTGCAGATACTGCTGCTTACGCAATTGTTGAGAATATTGAACCCAATACAGCAATTGGAGCGGCAAATATGCCTTCAAATCCTGCAAAAGAGCATTATATGTTCTTAGGCTGGAAAGACGAATCCGGAAATGTTTTTGACGCGACGACGCTTGTTACGCAAGACATGACGGTTATTGCAGATTGGGAATATGAGAAAGTGCGTGTTCGTTTCTTTGACGGATATACAACAGATGAAACATATAAGTTAAGTGAACTTATTTTAGATTATGGCATGACAGTACAAGATACAGATATTCCTGCTAATATTACACAAAATGGTTATAAAAAAGGCCCGTCTCTTGCACCTTGCTATACAGAGGAGTATACACATCAGATCAGTTCGCAGTACTGGTATCAGGATGAACAAGGAAAATGGAAGATCTTTGACGATTCTGTAGTGATTACGAAAGATACAGATGTATTCCGCATGTTCAAAACCTTTGGCGTATTTTTAGAGAACCCTGCATTTGGTACAGTAAGAGTAAGTGCTCCTTATGTGCCGGGTGATACGCGTACTATGGATACTCTAAAAGATATGACGGTAAAGGCAAGAGCATCTCTTTCAACGTTGATGTCTTTGCCTCAATACGCAGAATATCGCGAAAAACTGATGAACAAGCTCATTTCATCAGGGTTTATTACAGCGGATGAGGAGATTAAAATCGTAAACGTGCCTGTAGCTATTACATCTGTTATTTCTCCGGATCGTATTCGGCAGGAAATAAAACAGTACATTACGGAAACGATCCAAAATCCGGCACAGTTAGATTCTATATTTAATATGGTAGAACTGGAGGATTTTGTAAATCAAATTGGTGCCGAAAACTTAGTTGACATGCTTACTGATGCACAAATTTTAAGTGTTATAAAGGCGCCGGAAAATGAAGACCGTGTGGTTGCTTTTATTAAAAATTCTTTGAATGACGCAAGTATGCAGCAAACCATTACAGAGTATTTGAAAACATTGATTTCAACCGATCCGGCATTTAAGACCGAGCTTGCAGGTGAAATTAAAGTACAACTGGCTGCAGATGCTGATTTGAGACAAAATATTTTGGCAAACGAAGCACTGGTTAATAGTTTGTTTGCACAAGAATCGTTGAAAGATACAGCCGTTAACTGGTTGAGCTCTGATGCGTTTTTGAATATTATTTTTGAGAATGATTCCTTGAAGGAAACGCTTATTCAGGATCTTGCAAAAGACGATAACTTTATCGCATTACTAATCGAAACAGAAGATTTTGAAAATTATCTGGTTGATGCGGTACAGCATGAAACTTTGGGCCAGCGCATTAAAGAATTGATTCAAACAAATGAAACGTTTAAGCAATCTATACTGGATGAGTTGAAAAACAATCCGGAATTTATGGAATTGTTGAGCAGCAGTATGCGCGGCGAAGTTTTAGCTTCTTTAGACAGCTACGCAGGAAAAGAAGATGTGTTAGCATATATTTTTGGTGAAGCAGGCAGCAAAGATTATTCAGCCTTTATTACCGAAACAGACATTCAAGCTTTGTATCAAACATACATTCCGGGATATATTCTTATGACGGAACCGGAAAAACAAGCGGCTGTTGCAGCACTGGCAGCGAATACGCAGGCAAGAGATGAAATATGGACCAATCATTTGGAAGCAGAGGTTCTTGCTTATAAGGAGAGCGTAATAGACGATTTTGTAAATGGCGTACCGCTTGATGAAGAGTTAGAAGCTACGATAGATGATACTTTGATTTCATATATTATAGATTTCATCGATGGTAATCCTGTAGAAGCAGAAGGTGAAATTCGCACTTCTCTGATTAGCTATGTCCGCAAAATGATTCTTGATGTAGATGAAATTGCAGATGCAGATATCAAAAATGTAATTATCGAAGCAAAGGATGGTTTTGTAACTATTGCAAATAGCGTTTCAAATATTGTTTCGATTGTTATAGAGTTCCGTGACAGCAATCCTACTGAATTTAATTCATTGATAGATGCAAATTATTCTACAATAACAAATTATATCAAAGACAATATGAGTGATCCTGATATATATAGCCAGGTAGACAGCTTTATTGCCACATATGCGGATCGCATAGAAGATGCGGTTATCCTAGATTTAATAGATGAATTGCTCAGTGATCCCTCTGATACCACAATCGCCGATTGCTTGTTAGATTATATCAACAATCCTGCGAATGATCAAAAAGTAGAAGAGTATATTCGGAATTTTGTAACAAGCGAAAACATGAATGAAAGCTTTGTTCATACTTACCGTGCAAAAATTGCTGACATTCTCTCCGGAGAGGATATTACTTCTTTTGTTGATGAAAATATGGTTAAAAACTATATTAATGGATTATCCGCTGCTGAAAAAGCAGAACTTGCGGATAAGATCTATCAGAATTTAGAAGAAATGTCGTATTATCAGGAATTTATGGCAAGCTTTGAGCAGAATAAAGAGTCGTTTGAGATTAACGAAGATAACACAATGTTTGTTATGGCTGTTGCACAAGCGATAAAAGATTTCTCCTATGAAACAATTATAGGCATGGTTAATAATGCAGCTGTACAGAAGATTTTAGAAATTATGGGTCAGGATTTCCTCAAAGAATTCTTTGAAGAAGCACAGCTTAATTATTATAACGGTGTTGTCGAGATTGTGGAAAAGATTCAGCAAGCACAGCAGACAGGTACACCTGCAGGTACGTATCAATACTCTACTTCACTTTCCTTTAAAGTAAATGCAATCGAGGATGTTTTTGTACCTGTATATGAAAAGGCACAGCAAAAACTGATAGAAAAGCTAACCAATGCAAATGTATATTATAACGAAAATCCGTACTTGCAATATTTAGTAGAGCATGATATGCTTGATGAGTTATTTGTTAAAACAGCAGCTGGCGAAACAGAAACAGGCACTGGATACAAGATAAAGAATGAGCTTGCATATTATGATTATCTGGTAAAAATGCTGATTGTTGCGGATGATGCACTTTGCTGGTATGGCGACGAATTGTCACAAGAACAGTTTGATGCTTTGTATGCGGCGGTAGTCGAAAGATTGGTTGGTATACATGATAGACTGAATGAAATCATAGCGGAGTATGACAAAACTGGAAACTTACCGCAACAACTGCAAAGTTTAATTGATGGTATCAGTCAATTGAATAATTTAATTGGCAAATATCAGCCGCAAATCGACCAAATAGTAGACACCTATCTTGGCAGCAAGCTGAACCAACATTTTGAACCTACCGACATCATGGACAATGATAAAGTACAAACGGCAGTGGATATTATGTTTGGCATGGATGAGCCGGTATTTACTTTAGATACTTTATACGACGTATTTTACAAGTATGACGAGAATATGCAGGCTAAACTGAAACAGCTTATTGAAAGCGGAAAGCTAAAAGCTGCAATTGATAAGTTTGAAGCATTGGATATTGGAAAACTATTCTCCGCATATGACAATCCTAAGGTAACTTCCTTGGCTGAAAAATTGAATGAAATTAAAAATAGCGGGAAAGTAAGGAGTGCGTTTGATTCTATTTATAACATACTGGTGATTGTTGCAGATTATGGTGTTGAACCATTTAGAATCGAAGAGGATGTTCCAACAACAGAAGATGCTTACGAGATTAAAATTGGAGATAACTCCTTTAGAATTAAGAGATATTACGAATAAAAAGATCGAGTGGGCAGAGCATTCTGCCCACTCCGAGTAAAAGGAGAGAAATAATGAGAAAAATATGTAGCGTACTATTGATTATTCTTTTGAGTGTATCAGTTTTTTCAAACGCTGGAATTGTTTTGGCAGCCGAACAAACAATTGATACACAACAAACAATTCATTTTACAGACGTGGATGCAACAACTGCGCAGGGACAAGCAATTTATAAACTTGTAGAAGCAGGTATTATCGTAGGTGATGGGGATAATACTTTTAGACCTAATGACGGAATTACACGTGCGGAGCTTTGTAAAATTGTAAATATGATATTTAACTATAAAGAAATGGCAGAGACCGGATTCTCAGATGTTTCTTCTGCTAATTGGTATGAAAAAGAAGTTTTAATTGCTAAGCAATCTGGATATATTAAAGGGTACGAGGATGGAACATTCCGCGGAGACAACAATGTTACCAGAGAAGAAGCGTGCACTATTTTAACACGTGTTGCTAATTTGTACGATCTGGGCTTGACCATGGAAATCAAAGATGAAATTTCAGACTGGGCGGTTCCGTACGTACAGGTGGTTGTAACAAATTATTTAATGCCTTTAGAAGAAGGAAATACTTTTCGTGCAACAGAAAATATTACTCGAGCGGAATTTTGTGAAGTGTTTGCAAAATTTGTAAAAGAAGCAGAAGAGACACCGGATGACAACGACGAATCAACAGGGGAAATAAATAACGGAACGACCGGTGGAACAACCGGTGGAACGACCGGTGGAACAACCGGCGGAACAACCGGCGGAACGACCGGTGGAACAACCGGTGGAACAACCGGTGGAACAACCGGCGGAACGACCGGTGGAACAACCGGTGATAAAGATGAGGAAGAACCAGACGTAAATCTTCCGGAAGATCCTGATCCGAACCAACCTGGTGTTGTTATTCCAGATGAGCCTGATGAAACGATAGATTATGTAGCTGTAAATGCAGAAATGGTCAAAAATTTAAATGATATTTTAGCTGATCTAGACAAAATTACGTTTATTACAAAAGACCAGCGAGATATTATCGATCTGGTAAAGAGCAGTGTTACTGACGCTATTGAGCAAAGCAGTTTCAATATTATTGATACCGACTTTGTAAGAACGACATACGCTGAACAAATTTCCATGGCGAGAGAGATTTATAATGTTAATATGGATGAGCAAGCGCAAGCAAATTTCCGCGAAGCTTTACTGGATTTAAATACCGCAACCGTTAATTGGCTGATGGAAGCATTTGATTTGCAACTATAATGGACTTTCCCTGCCTTTTAACAAAGGCAGGGAATTTTTAAAGGCAGTACTAAAGTTTGTAATTTAATACATGCGATTATGAATAAAATAAGAGCAGAAATAGAGCAAAATTACGGAAAGGTAGATTGGTATGAGTAAATTATGTTCGAAATGCGGAGTAGAATGTGATGACAGTGCGAAGTATTGCTTGCATTGCGGAAACAGCTTTATTGTAAGTGCAGAAGAAACGGGTTATAATGCGCAACCACGCGACAATGTTTATGGAAGTACGGATATTTCATTTACAGATGCGTTTATAAAATATTGGCGTGGATACGTAGACTTTTCGGGAAGAGCAAGAAGAAAAGAATACTGGTATATAGTACTCTGGAATTTGATCATAGGTATTTCAATCTCGTTAATTGGAGCGATTATTTCTAACTCGTTAGGGGAGATGTTAGAGCTGATATATAGTTTAGCGACAATTCTTCCTGCAATTGCTTTATGCGTGCGACGGTTGCATGATATCGGCAAAAGCGGTCTTTATCTCCTTTTCTCCTTTATTCCCGTTGTAGGATGGATTATATTGCTGATTTTCTTTGCAACGGATAGTGACCGCATGGACAATCAATATGGGAAAAGTATAAAATACTGATATAAAAAACAGGCGCATCTTGTTTTATACTGTTGAAAGAGTCGTGCGTCTGCAAGCAGAAGGGAAAAAGTATTTATTACTTTTTTAGACTTTGAAACTTTGTATGTTCATAAATAAAGGACGCCGAGTTTTTATCAGGCGTCCCTACCATGCTTTTTCACGATCATCTCTACCGTACTTTCGTACGCTAAGAACAGGCATAAAAAAAATATAAAAATCCTTTGTATCTGCCAACGAGTCAATTTTATGGATATGCAAAAAAAAAACAGGCGTACGCCTGTTTTTTTATTTATAAGATAATTTCATCTATTTTGGTAAGTTCTTGCTTTGAAAATGGTGCTGCGTTTGCGGTGCGTATATTTTCAAGAATTTGCGAGGGTTTTGAAGCACCAATCAAGACGCTGGTTACCGTTTTATCTTTTAATACCCAGGCTAGCGCCATTTGCGCTAAAGTTTGTCCTCTTTGTTTCGCAAGATCATTTAGTTTGTGCAGCTTGCCTAAAAGTTCAGGGGTTATACTGGTTTCTTTCAGAAAACGTCCGTCTTTTTTGATTCTGGAGTCATCTGGTATACCATTTAAATAACGATCGGAAAGTAATCCTTGTTCTAATGGACTAAAAGCGATAATTCCTTTATTTTCCTCTTTTGCAGCTTGCAGTAATCCGTTTTTTTCTATTGTACGGTCAAACATAGAATATCTATTTTGGTTAATTAAAAACGGGCAGTTTAAAGATTTTAAAATTGCCGCTGCTTTTTTCATGGTTTCTCCATTATAGTTAGAAAGTCCCGCATATAATGCCCTGCCGCTATGTACAATTGTGGCTAGCGCGTGCATGGTTTCTTCTAAGGGTGTATCCGGATCCATTCTATGATGGTAAAAAATATCAACGTAGTCAAGTTTTAACCGCTTCAGGCTTTGATCTAAGCTTGCAATCAAGTATTTCTTGCTTCCATAGTTACCATATGGACCTTTCCACATATCATATCCGGCTTTGGTACTGATGATCAGTTCATCGCGATATGCATGCATCTCGTCATGCAGAATTTTACCAAAATTTTCTTCAGCGCTTCCCGGAGCAGGGCCATAATTATTTGCCAGATCAAAATGGGTAATCCCATTGTCAAAAGCAGTAAAACACATGTTTTTCATGTTTTCAAAGTCATTATTTGTACCAAAGTTATGCCACAAGCCGAGGGAAACAACGGGTAATTGAATGCCGCTTTTACCACAGCGGTTAAAAACGGCAGTTTCATATCTGTTTTCTTTTGCAGTATACGCCATAATAAACCTCCCTAAAAGAAAAATCTTATTACAAGAAAGTATAGCATACTCTATATTAAATTGCAATATAAAAATAAAAAAGCATGCTCTGCTGATACAGCCGAACACGCCCTTTGGAAATGGCAGCGGAAATAGGATTCGAACCCATACAAAACGAGTCAGAGTCGTTTGTGCTACCCTTACACCATTCCGCTATATGAAATTCTAAGTATATGATTTCCATAAGAAAGAATGTTATACGTTCTTTCTTATGGAGATCACGTGGTCGGAGTGACAGGACTTGAACCTGCGACCACTTGACCCCCAGTCAAGTACGCTACCAGCTGCGCTACACCCCGGTAACAAATAAAAAATGGTGCGAGTGATGGGACTTGAACCCATACGCCATGAAGCACACGCCCCTCAAACGTGCCTGTCTGCCAGTTCCAGCACACTCGCAAGTGCATTCCGGAGAACAAGAAATATTATACTACTTTTTTGTTGTTTTGTCAATGTTTTTTTAGAAAAAAGTTAAAAAGACAAAAGAATACGCATTAACGTAAGAAAGTGGCGGCAAAAATTTTCTTGCTCAAATTGATCCGACGTTTTTTATGTTATTCAGCTGGAAGAGTTTCGAGCTCCTTTGCATATCTGTTGAAGTGCAGAAGGTCATACTGCAGGAGTTTATAGTCCTCAGCATAGGCTTCTATTTCCGGTGTCAATGCAGACAATTTTTGCATATTTGCATCGTATTGTATATATTTTTCATAAACCGGACACAATCTGTAAAAATCTTTTATAACCGATTGATACCACGGGACTTCATCTAAATGTGCTTGTTCCAGAATAGATAGACCTAAGTTGGCTGCAGAAATATAATCAGGAAGCGTAAAATCGGAAATATCATAATTTGCCCATACAATATAAGGGGTGTAATATAAGTTATCATGCTCCGTCGAAACAAAGGTGGAGCTTGGTTCGACCATGCCGCCGTCAATATAGGTGCTGGCATCTGTGCCAAGAAGCGGCAGGTGATCACCATACATAGCAATAATGACTGGTTCATGAACCGTTTTAAAATATTCGGTCAGTTGAATAAAGGCTTCACTGGAATCTTTAACGCCCTGTGCATAGTCGATCAAGCCCTGTAAATCTTCTTCTCGCAAAGCGTCAGAGGTTGCACTTATTGTATATTCGTCCTCGTTATATCTTGCAGGTGTATATCCGCCATGATTTTGCATGGTTATCAGGAAGCAAAACAAGCGGTCGGTGGTTTTGTTTTCATACGCAGAAATAACTTGCTGCATTGCATAGGCGTCAGAGGGGTAAATACCTTTCAAATTATCCTGTGCGTCGGGCATATCTTCTATACCAATCACGGTATCAAAACCAAGGAGCGGAAAGGCTTTATGCCGGTTGTAAAAGTTAATGTGATAGGGGTGAATGGCAACTGTTTGGTAGCCGTTGTTTTTGTAAGTGGATACCAAGGATTCTGTATCGCTTAAAATATGCTGAATGTACGGATAGGAATTGTCAGGCAGAAATGCGGTAGAGTATCCCGTGATACATTCAAATTCGGGCATGCAGGTTGCGCCCGTAAACGCAGGGGAAACAAGTTTTCCGTAGGGGTATTGTGTTCCTAACGCCTTTATTTTTTGCATAGGATCTTCAGAAAATGTTACGTTGGTCAGTTCTGTCGGATCCCACCAGGCCTCATTTTGAATAATAATTACAGATGGTTTTACATCGTTTGGGTTTTTTGAGGAAATATCTGGAGCGGTACTGTGTCTTTCTTTGACTTTAGAAATGGCTTCTTTTGAGTAGTTGTCCGGTTCTGCTACAAATAGATCGCCTATTCTTGGGAAAAAAGTTAAGATGACACCGTTCGACTGTAAATCATCAATCGGATTAAATGCGGAAATTTGAACGTTTATTTTGTCAAGTGTACCATGACGAAAATTATAGTTAATGCAAAACGCGTAAATAATAATACAGAATGCAGCAACGCAGGCAATATCAATACAGAGTCTGGTTTTAAGCGCAATTTTATAGGGGTGTTTTTTACGTATAAAAATGAGAACAATAATGCCAAATAACATTACGAGAAAGCTGATGATATAAGAAAAATTAAATGGAATTTCCACAAAAGACGCAATTTGCGTTACATTTTTTATCAAAAGCAAGTCAGATGGTAAAAGCGGATCGCCTGTCAATTCACAGGTTACGTAAGTGACCAAAGATAATATGTAAAACACAACGGAATTTAAAATATTTGCAAGTACATCATTTCGGAAAATAGTAAAAAATATGCATTGGAAGGACAAAATAAAGGTATAGGTAAGTAGGAATTTTAATGGCCAGAAGATATCTGCAAAATAAGAAGGAATGGCGCGGATATCAGAAAAATGCATGATTTCTAATGCGACAAGAATAAAAAGCGGCGCAATAAAAAATCCAATCATGCGCATAAGCTTATGGTTCTTTGCTTGCTCAATCTGTATTTTTCCTTTTTTTAAAAATGAAAGCATTTTATCACCTCGTCCAGCAGAAAACAGATTTATCTTATTATAAAAATGTTTGGAATTGTGTACCAGCGGTTAAAACAGCAATCCATGATAAATAATAGAACACAGTAATCTTTAAATACGGATTTACTGTGTTCCAGCATACTGTAAAGCAAGTAACCTTTGGGTTATTTCTTTAAAGCTTAATAAACACAAGCATTAAGAAATGTCGAGTTTTTTGATGCGTTTATTATAACATAAGTACAAGCCGTAAATCGGGTTGTTACAAGACCGTTTCAATAAACACATCCTATCAAAAGTCCGTTTCCGGACTTTTGTTCCCTGGTTGTGTTTATTATAACATAAGTACAAGCCGTAAATCGGCTTGTTGCAAGGCCGTTTCAATA
>CALXJH010000225.1 GCA_944388555.1 uncultured Clostridia bacterium | reverse complement strand
TCTACTTCTATTTCGATTTTAACACCGTCAATACCCACAAATGCACAGCTGTTAATTTTTGTGATCAACCTGATTCACACTCCTAATATCCTCGTTTGGTAAAAATAGTCAAAAACATAATCTTAATGTCCAAGAAAATATTCCAGTTTTCTATATAATAAATATCATATTGTATTCTTTTTTGAATGGAAGTATCGCCGCGCAGTCCGTTAATCTGCGCCCATCCGGTTAGTCCCGGGCGCACCCGGTGTTTCAGCATGTATTTTGGGATGGATTCTTTAAACTGTTCTACATATTCCGTTTGTTCAGGCCGCGGGCCGACAAGACTCATATCCCCGCGCAGTACATTGAAAAACTGCGGAAGCTCATCTAAGTTCGTTTTACGCAGGAATTTTCCAATGGGTGTGATGCGGGGATCCTGCTTGACAGTCCAGCCATTTTCCGAACCTACGTACATGGTGCGAAATTTATACATTTTAAAAGGTTTTTTATTGTAGCCGATTCGTTCTTGCGAAAAAAATACAGGGCCGGGAGAAGAGCATTTTACAAGGATTGCGCACAACAGAAAAACAGGGGATAGAATGGTTAAAACAAGCAGGCTGATGATAAAATCCAACCCATATTTTATACAAGCAAATAGTATATTATCCAGCGGAATATACCGGGTATTGATTAGAGGCAAATCGTCAATTTCATCAATTTGCGGCCGCGCCGGAATAAAAGCAGTATATGCAGGAATAATGACTGATTTTACACCGCAGTTTTCAGAGATTTCAATGATTTCGGTCAGTTGTTCGTACTCTTTCAGCGGCAGGGCGATAACTACTTCGTCAATGGTCTGTGTTTCCAGTATTGTGCGCAGTTGTTCCGGTTTTCCTAGGAAGGGAACCGACTGGTAGGCGGGTTGTTCTTTTTTGTCAAGGTATCCGACTGCGTGATAGCCGATTTCTCTATGCCGCGAGATAGCGTCTAAATACGCTTTGCCCTGTTCTGTAAGTCCTAACAGGAGAATGTGTTTTTGATTAAATCCTTTTTTGCGCATCGTGTGCAGCATAAAACGCAACATGGCTCTTGCAAAGATAACCAGCAGGAAAGAAAAGGTACAGAATAACCCGACAAACAACCGTGAAACATCATAAATTTTAAACACAAATAAATATGCCAAAATAACGAAAAACAGGAGTACACAGTTTAAGAAAGTAAGATATATTTCATGGTATGCCGAAAGAATACGCTGCGGTTTATAAAGATGCATAAGGCTCTGCATCAAAACAAAGAACGGAACAGATAAAATCAGCAACTCCGCATATTTTTCAAAAGGAAGACGTGTTGCGTCGGCTTCCAGATTTAACGTGAACTCCAGCGCCCAGCTTACAAAAAAGGCGGCAACTATAAAGAAGGCGTCCATCACTACCTTGCTGAAGGTCAGAATTTTTGCATTTTGTTTCAGCATATACTCATCCCTTTATTTTCCTTAATAGTTCGATTCCCGCATAAACAAGATGGTTTGTACATTTCCAATGTTTTGGTGCATGATGCAGATTATAATATATCTTCATGCTGTCATAAAAAGCCTGTTTTGCAGCAGGGCTTTTTTTGCTGCTTGCTCTTTTTTTGTGGAGGATTGCGCAGCTGCCGACATATAAAATTTTATATCCATGCTGGTTTAATCGTAAGCACAGATCAATATCTTCCCCATACATAAAGAAACGTTCATCAAATGCGCCGCAGGCAGAAAGCGCTTGTCTGCGGATCATCATAAACGCGCCTACAATGCAATCTACAAAATATTCTTTTTGTTCATCGAGATATAACAGGTTATAGCCTGAGAAAAAGCGATTTCTAAAGCATTTGTCCAGACCTGTAAATTTAAAAAAGGTGTTTGAAAGTGTCGGAAACCCTCTGCGGCATGCAAGATCTAAATGTCCGTCTTCCAAAAGTACACGGCATCCGACACATCCGATGGACGGATCTTCGAATTTGGATAAACAGTGGGTAAGTGTTTGCGGAAACACCTGCGTATCGGGATTTAAAAATAAAATAAAATCTCCATGTGCCTGTTCTAAGGCACGGTTATTCGCGTATGCGAATCCTTTGTTTTCGGGTAACGGTATATAGGTTACATGCGGCAGTTTGGAAACCTGCGCGCATCCGTCCTGTGAATGGTTGTCCGCCACCAGTATTTCGTAATTGCATGCAGGCGGGTTTTGGTTTATAGAATGGATACAGTCTATAACAAGATTTTTTGTTTTATAATTTACAATGATAATAGACAGATACATTTTTAAATTCCTTCCAGCGTTGTGCGAATTGTTTCAAGATATTCAATGGTATTTTCAACCGATTTTTTATTTATAGAAATTTCCTCTGCCGCTTCTAACATTTTATCTTTTTTTTCTAAAACAGAGGTGGCAAGCTGCGCAGCGCTTTTAAAATCAAGCTGATTCATATATTGCTGGACAGCGGCAGAAGAAACATTTGCCAGCGAAATATAATGTTCCGAAATCAAAGGCTGCAGTTCTATCAATTTGTTTACGCAGTCTAATGCCTTTACATAATCGCCTGCAGCGTCATAAAAATAGAAAGCGTTTTCATAGACAGCGGTGTTGTATTTATCCCGCGCAATTGTTTGCTGCATTTCTTCCTCTGAAACCGGCTGGTTGTTTGCTGCGGCTGCAAGTAAATATGCAGATTGATATTCTGCATTGAGCGGCATAACGCGTGCTGCTGTTTCAAAAGATTTATAAGCGTTTCCGTAATTCTGTTCTTCTTGAAGTAATAAATTTGCCTGTTCGTAATTTGTATAGCCTAACCATCCGAGAAAAGTGCCAATGGAGAAAAGCGCACAAATTACGCAAACCGCCCATTTATTTAATGTCAAAGCGGCTGTGCCGAAGACAGAAGACGTATTTCCGCTCAGAACACCTAATAAACACCATAAAGCAAGCAGAATGGCGGGAATAGAAAGGTCGAAATCTATAAAACTGTGTAAAATAAGCGTGCTCCCTGCACAGCAGATTGCACAGAGCAGGTCTTTGCCTATTTTACCGGCATTTTTAGCTTTAAAGCACTGTATATAGAACAAGACGATACTCGCCAGCCAGAATAAAAAGCCGAGCGCGCCCGTTTCTACCAGAATTTGCATAATATAGCTGTGTGCCTGTGTAGAGAAATATAAGTACGACTGGTACATTCCATACAGATATTGCCATGCACCGCCGCCGCTTCCCAAAATCAGGTTATGATCCTTGTAAAGACGAAATGCATCTCCATAAAAGACAAAACGCTCCTGTACGGTATTGGTAGAAAAGTCAATGCCGGCAAGACGTTCGGTGAGTCTTTCGGGCAGGAAGGGGAACGCAGAAGGGAATAAGAGAACAGCAACAGCCAGTAAAATCAAAGCAGCAATACAGCAGATACCGATCGTTTTAAAATGCGGTTTGCTGCTGAATTTTTCTAACAGCAGGTGAAAAATATAGTAAAGAAACAAGCTTATTAGAAGGCCACCGAAAAGCCACAGCAATGCGCCGGCAGTATTTTTTGCGTCCACACAAGCGGCAAAAGAACTTAGAACCGCTATCACACTAAGCAAAGAGGCAAATCCCGTACCGAAAAACCGTATTTTTTCCTGCGGCGCTGCGAAAATCATAAACAGTATAAATAAAACAGGCACTAAGATCCATGCACCGCGTGAATAGGACATGATTAAGCCAAACATCAAAAAATAACTGCAAATGCCGTTTGCCGCAAAACGCAGGCTTTTGATGGCGTTGCTGTTTTGCGCATTTGCAATAAAATATCCTGCGAGCATGAGTGCGCCGAAAGCATTATGGTACTGTACGGTACCGTTCAGCCATTTTTCAATTTCTGAATCTGAATAAGCAGCGGGGAAGTTCAAAACGCCAGATGCTGTAAGCAAAGAGATTAGCGCGTTTAGAACAAGAGCATATGTTGTAATCGTGAAAAAACGGGAGATGTGTTCCGTTTTTTTAAACGCGTCTTTTGCCGTTAAATAGATGAAGTAAAATAAAATATATTTGAGCGCTTCGAAAATTGCTGTATAGCTGTTAACAGCAACAAAAGCTGCAAGTATATAGGCGCATACCAAGCCGCCCAGCGCCATATCCAGCATGTTGTCTATGCGCAGCTGCACATTGCTCAGCGTTACACAGACAGCAATCCACAAAAAGGCAAACAGCGCAAAAACGAGATAATCTTGATTAAAAAACAGTCCTCTGAATAAAACAGGTACTGATGCAATCAGCGCAACAATAATAGATTGGCTTGCTTTTTTTGTTGCTGTGTCCATAGAAATCCATCCTTTCTTTGAAAAAAGGACTGCGCTGAAAAGAGCACGGCCGTTTGGCACATGTTTTAAGCAACAGTCCCGATTTTATTTTAAAGAAGCGTATCTAAAAGTGAAAACACGTTTTTCGAAAGTGTTTCTATTGCCTGATCTGCATCTTTCTGCGTTTTTCCGTTTGAAAACAGATAGAATTTAATTTTAGGCTCTGTTCCTGATGGACGAACGACAAAGTAGGTGTTGTCAGATAATTCAAAGTAGAGTACATTAGAAACAGGCAGAGTAAGCTTTTCAGTTTTTCCTGTTTGCGTTTCGGTACGCAGGCCTGTCTGATAATCGCGGATTGCCATTACCTTTGCTTCTCCAAAATGATCCGGCGCATTGGTTCTTAAATAATCAACGATTTCTTTGGTTTTCTGAATGCCGGATATGCCTTCTAATGTGATGGATTTCTGTATCTCGCGATAATAGCCGAATTCTTTGTAAAGTTCCTGCATTCCGTCATAAACAGTCATGCCGCGCATTGCATACCATGCAGCCATCTCAGCAGTGAGCATTGTAGCAACTACAGCGTCTTTATCTCTGGCATATGTTCCGGATAGATAACCATAACTTTCCTCATACCCGAAAATAAAACGGTCTTGTTCATTCTTTTCTTCTAAGTTTTTAATAATCTCGCCAATAAATTTAAAGCCGGTTAATACATTTGTAATTGCAACGCCGTATTTTTCACAAACTTTTGTTGCCATTTCGGTTGTTACAATTGTTTTAATGACAACCGGATCTTTTGGCAATGTTCCTTTTTGCTGCTTTTGACTCAAAATATAATTGATCAGGAGCACGCCAACCTGGTTGCCGCTTAATGTAACATATTCTCCGTCACTGTTCCGAACCATCAGTCCCATACGGTCTCCGTCAGGATCGGTACCGATAATGAGAGAAGACTGTGTGTCCTTAGCAAGTTTAATGGCGTAAACAAAGCCTTCGGGATCTTCAGGGTTCGGGGATTTTACAGTAGAAAAGGCAGGATCTGGATCTTCCTGTTCGCGCACAACATAAACATTGGTAACACCCAGCATGCTTAAAATTTTGCGAACCGGTTTGTTGCCGGCACCGTGGAAAGGCGTGTAGACTATTTTAAGCTGATCCCCGGTTTGTTTGACCAATTCAGGGTTAATGCTTTGTTTCATAACGTTTGCAAGGTAAGCGTCATCTACTTCCTTGCCGATCATGGTAATCATCCCGGAAGTGTTTGCGTCAGCCTGGCTCATAACTTTAACATCTTGGAAGATATCAATTGCGTTCATGCAATGCAAAACCTTGTCCGCATTTTGCGGCGGCATTTGCGCGCCGTCTTCCCAGTATACTTTATAGCCGTTGTATTTGGCGGGATTGTGGCTTGCGGTAATAATGATACCTGAAATACAATGCAGATGACGAATGGTAAAGGACAATTCAGGCGTAGGACGCAGAGATTCAAACAAATAAGATTTAATACCGTTAGCAGCCAAAACCTTTGCGGCTTCCATAGCAAAGGTGTCTGAATACAGACGAGAGTCGTAAGCAATGGCAACGCCGCGGTTCATAGCTTCTTTTCCATGTTCGCAGATAAGCATGGCAAGTCCTTGCGTTGCTTTTCTTACGGTATATATATTCATTCGGTTGGTACCGGCGCCGATTATTCCTCTTAAGCCACCAGTTCCAAAAGATAAATCCTGATAAAAACGTTCGTTAATTTCATCTTCATCATGCGCAATGGTTAGGAGCTCATTTTTTGTATCCATGTCAACGGCTCCGCTTTCTAACCATAATTTATATTGTTTCATTGCATTGCTCATAAAATTGAACATCCTTTCTTCAAATTTAAAAAGAATCAATAGTCATTACATTATATAATATTTGCACTATAAAGTCAATACATTGGGTATAACATTGTGAAAAATAAGGAATAATTGTAATATAATTACAAAATTAAGTGGAGTGATGTTATGAAAACAACTGAAAATAAGCGTGTGGTTATTTTATCCAATCTGGAGTCTCCTTATTTCGAACAGACCATATTTATTTTGAAAGAAAACGTCATAAAGGAAGAAGAGAAACTGTTAAACGAGGCTAGAAGCATTTTGGATAAATATATGAAACGCTGTGAACGCGGAAGTATATTGCTCAAACCATCCAGAACAAAAACCATGCAGACCATATGCGCGCTTGTCAGTGGAGTTGCAGCCGGCGCACTGCTTGCGCTGCTTGTGTTTTAAAAGCGATTGTATTGCTAAGGGTAAACCCATGCAGTCTGCATTATAAAATAGCACATGCTAATAATACATGGGCGAAAAATGTATATTTTGAAAAATTACTGAAAAAAGTATTTACAAATTAAAAAAAATATGCTATCATATGTATTGAACCGTTTGCAATGCTGTTAGGAAACTCCAACCGCGGCATAGTAAACCGGCGATTATTTTATTTTTTTGGAGGGTCTTATTATGATGGACAAAGAATTAAAGCAATCTATTATCAGCGAGAACAAATTGCATGATACAGACACAGGTTCCCCTGAGGTTCAGATCGCAATTTTGACAAATCGCATCAACCACTTGAATGAGCATTTAAAACTGAATAAAAAAGATCATCATTCAAGAAGAGGTCTTTTGAAAATGGTTGGTAAAAGAAGAGGTCTTTTGAACTATCTGCAAAAGAAAGATGTTGAGCGCTACAGAGCAATCATCGAAAAATTAGGCTTAAGAAAGTAATAGAAATGCTGGAGGGGGCAGTCGGGCTTATTGTTTCATCAGCCCATGCGCCCTCTTTATTTACGTTATTAAAAAAATATAATATATATAATATTCTGCCGTGTGGCAGAAAGCGCGGGCATGAGCTTGCGCAGGAAGGAAAGGAAAAGATATGTTTAGAACTTTTGAAACGACCCTTGCAGGCCGTCCGCTGGTGGTTGAAACCGGCAAAATGGCACAGCTTGCAAATGGATCAGCCTTGGTTCGCTATGGCGATACAGTGGTACTTGCCACTGCAACAGCTTCAGCAAAACCGCGTGAAGGCGTTGATTTCTTCCCACTGAGCGT
This sequence comes from uncultured Clostridia bacterium, assembly GCA_944388555.1. Classification (GTDB taxonomy): domain Bacteria; phylum Bacillota; class Clostridia; order RGIG6154; family RGIG6154; genus RGIG6154. The sequence goes on along the minus strand of CALXJH010000225.1, from coordinate 11,410 downwards.
GGATTATGAAGAAAAACTGTATTCTGTCGGAAAAATTCCGGGTAGTTTTATTAAAAGAGAGGGAAGACCTACAGAAGCGGCTATTTTAGCTTCCCGTTGTATTGATCGACCCATGCGTCCTTTGTTCCCGAAAGATTTGCGGAATGATGTAGCCATTGTTACCACTGTTATGAGTGTGGATCAAGACAATTCTCCTGAAATTACAGCAATGATTGGCGCAGCAACCGCTGTTGCTATTTCTGATATTCCCTTTAACGGTCCGGTTTGCAGTGTGTCCGTTGGCTTGATTGACGGCGTTCCGGTTATCAATCCTACAAAAGAGCAAAGAGATGTAAGTACATTGGAGCTGACACTGTCAGGCACACTGGAAAAAGTGGTTATGATTGAAGCAGGCGCCAAAGAAGTGCCTGAAAACCAAATGTTAGAAGCAATTGCGTGCGGACATGAGGCAGTAAAAGAATTGTGCCGTTTTATCCAGAGCATTGCAGACGAAGTTGGCAAGAAAGAAAAAATTCAGTATACGCCATGTGTTGTAGATGAAGATGTGTACCAGGCGGTTGAACAATTGGCAATCGACAATGTGAAGTTCGCTTTGGATACAGATGATAAGCTGATTCGCGATGAAAGAATGGCGGTTGTAACAGCGGAGGTACATGAAAAGCTGGACGAGCAGTTCCCAGAAAGAGAAACAATGCTGGAGGAAGCTTTGTACAAACTGCAGAAGAATGTAGTAAGACGCTGGATTTTAGATGAAGGAAAACGTGTGGACGGCAGACGTCTTGATCAGATACGTCCGCTATCTGCTGAAGTTGCTTTGCTTCCAAGAACGCATGGTACAGGTATGTTTACCAGAGGTCAAACCCAGGTTCTTACTGTTGCAACATTGGGAACGATCAGTGATATTCAGGTATTAGACGGTATTGATTTAGAAGAATCAAAGCGTTATATGCATCATTATAATTTCCCGTCTTATTCTGTTGGAGAAACAAGACCTTCGAGAGGTCCTGGCAGACGTGAAATTGGTCATGGTGCTTTGGCAGAAAGAGCTTTACTGCCGGTTATCCCGTCGGTTGAAGAATTTCCGTATGCAATTCGTTTGGTTTCAGAAGTTCTGTCTTCAAACGGATCCACTTCCCAGGCTTCGGTATGCGGCTCAACATTGGCTTTGATGGATGCAGGTGTTCCGATTAAAGAACCGGTTGCAGGTATTTCTGTGGGATTGGTAACAGAAGGCGACCGTTTTATAGAAATGCTGGATATTCAAGGCTTAGAAGATTTCTTTGGCGATATGGACTTTAAAGTTGCTGGTACCAAAAATGGTATTACTGCAATTCAGGTAGATATTAAGATTGACGGCTTAACGCCTGAAATTATAAAAACTGCCTTAGAAATGACCAGAAAAGGAAGAATTGATATTTTAAATGATGTTATGCTTCCGGTTATTGCAAAGCCCAGAGAAGATGTTTCAAAATACGCGCCTAAAATCATACAGTTTAAGATTGATGTAGACAAAATTCGTGAAGTTATTGGACCCGGCGGAAAAGTAATACAGAAAATTATTGCGGATACAGGTGTTAAAATTGACATTGAAGATGACGGAAGCGTATTTATTGCGGCAACCGACAGTCAGGCTGGTAACGAGGCTTTGGAAATCATCAAAGGTATTGTGGCAGAACCTGAAATCGGTACCGTATATAAAGGCAAAGTTGTCCGCATTATGGATTTCGGTGCATTTGTTGAATTTTTACCTGGCAAAGAAGGTTTGGTGCATATTTCCAAGCTGGACCACAAGCGCGTAGAGAAAGTGACGGATGTGGTGCACGAGGGAGATATCATTAACGTCAAATTGATCGAAATTGATAAGCAGGGCAGAATGAATTTGTCCAGAAAAGATACACTTCCAAAACCGCCTAAGCCGGACAAGGAAAAGAAAGACGATAAAACAGAAGAATAATTTTTATAATCATTCTGCTGTATACAGACATAAAAACAGTGCTGCACGGCACTGTTTTATGCTTTAAAGGAAAAATCAGAATAGAAAGCGAGGCGTGGCAATGAATTATAATTGGCAGGAATTGTTGGACTCCGTATTGAAATTTTTTGTTGGAGCGGCATGGAAAATTGTATTAACGGTTTTAATTTTAATTGTGGGGTTTAAACTCATCAAGTTTTTTATTAAAATTGTTAAAAAATCTCGAGGTTTTGCAAAGTTAGATGCTGGTGTTCAAACTTTTTTGATCAGTGGTCTGAATATTTTGCTTAAAGCGCTTTTGCTTATTACAATTGCAGCATATCTGGGCATTCCGATGGCATCTATGATTACAGTTTTAGGCTCTGCCGGGCTTGCCATTGGACTTGCGCTGCAGGGAAGTTTAACCAATGTGAGCGGTGGTGTTATTCTGCTCATATTTAAGCCCTTTAGAGTAGGAGATTATATTTCAGTTGGCGCAGAAGGTGGAACAGTTACTGAAATTGGATTGTTTTACACTTATCTACGCACACCCGATAACCGTCGTGTTATTGTACCGAATGGCGAAATTTCCAATAAACAGCTTGTAAATTCCACTACGGAGCTTACACGCCGTGTAGATTTACGCTTTTCTGTTGCTTATGGAACAAATATTAAACAGGCCAAAGAACTGCTTTTAAACTGTGCCTTTGCGCACGCATTGGTGGCCAAAGAACCGCAACCTTTTGTTTGTGTTCCGGAATATGCAGACAGCGCAGTGGTTTTGGAATTGCGTGTTTGGTGTAAAACAGAAGATTACTGGACCGTTAAATTTGACTTAAATGAATCAGTGAAAGCGGCGCTGGATGATGCAAATATGGAAATCCCGTTTCCGCAAATGGAAGTGCGTATTGCTAAATAGTGCGGATAAAGTGCAGCAGGAAGTTTAACCACAACGCAAAAGGAGTGTGTTTCCGGTGAAAGATATAGAATATATTATAAATAAGTATACTGATTTTCTGTTTGCAGATAAGAAACGAAAGACTGTCCTTGAGTATGAAACCGAGACGGTAAAAGAAGGCATTCGTTTCAAAGATATTGAATATCAGTCCTGCGCAGTCTCCAACTGGAGTCCGTATAAACATTTGCAGTACTTAACAATCATGCTTGCGAATGCGGGTGAAAAAAAGATAAAAACGGATTCTGCTTTCAGAGAAAAGATGCTGCTGATTTTAAATTATTGGTTGAAAAATGATTTTCAAAATCAAAATTGGTGGTATAATGAGATAGGCATTCCGCGTCTTCTTGCAGATGTTTGTTTTTTCTTGCGAAAGTATCTTTCAACTGAACAGTTTGCACAAGTACAAAAAATATTGCTTCGGGGTTCTTTAAAGGGAAACTCTGAAATTTTGTGTTGGACCGGAGCAAACTTGATGTGGGGAATATTTGGGACGCTCAATCATGCGTTGCTGACCCGAGATGAGCGTATGCTGGAAGAAGCCGTAAATCGGTTAGCTGCGGAAATTAGTGTGAAGGAAGGCCTAAAAGACGGTATCAAGCCGGACATGTCTTTTTACCAGCATGGACCCATGATGTATATATACGGTTATGGCAGAAATTTTGTTGAAGACACAGCGCTGCTGCTTTATCTTTTATCCGGAACGAAGTACATGCCCTGCGCGCAGAAAGTACAGCTATTCGAAAAGTTTGTTTTAGACGGCTGTCAATGGTTTGCACATAATGGATATGCAGATTTCATGACGGTAGGAAGAGAAATAGCAAGGCCCAATTCACTTTTGCTCAGTGAGTTTGCCAAAAAAATTAGTTTGATGGTAGATACAGAAGAATATACGCGGAAAGAGGAACTGAAGGCATTTTATGCTTCTTTATGCGGGAATGCGGGAAGTAAAATAAAGGGAATAAAAGTGTTTCCTTATGTCTATATGCTGACTGCACACACACAACAGAGCTATTTCTCAGCAAAAGGTGTTCATACTGATTATCAATGCTGTGAAGCTGGAAATCATGAAAATTACCTGACTTTTAATTTTACCAATGGTGCAACTGTATGCTTTATGGCACAAGGAGATGCATATTTTAATCTTTCTCCTGTTTACGATTACACGCTTATTCCAGGTGTTACAGCTTTTGCGGAGAATGATGCGGATTTGCGCCGACGTATGGGTGATTGCGAAAAATGGTATAAACAAACCGGAGCAACTGATTGCTGCGTTTTAAAGCAGAGAGATGGATTTGGTATATTGGCAATGCAAATTAAAAACGCTTCTATAACAGGATTCTGCTCAAGAACATTGTTTGAAGGCGGAATGGTACTGGTTGGGTCGGCTATATCTGAAAAACAAGAACATAACAAAAGCGTCGTTACAGCGATCGACCAGTGCCGGCTAAGAGAAAATTGTTCCTTAGCCTTAGGTGAGAAAAGAAGCTTAAAACAGGGGCAAAGCGTTATAAACGGAGCTTTTGTTTACATAAACCTATCAGAGTATGATATGATTGCAGAAGCATGTACTGTGACGGGAAACTGGAAACGAAATAATTTGACGCAGAGCGATGCAACAGTTACGAAAAATGTTTTTAAGGTATATTTTGAGCACGGAATTTTACCGGAAAATGCGGGCTATGCGGTGTGCGTTTGCGAAGAAAATGCAGCTGACAGCGTAGTGGATATTGTAAACCGCGGCACCGTTCAAAAACTTTTGTTTTCTTCAGGAAAAATGGCAGAAATACAGTTTTCGGAAGAAAAATGTTCTATTGAAATTCAATAGGCAAAACAATGGATAAAAAAGCGGTACGTCCTTTTTAAGGATAAGCCGCTTTTATTTTTGCTTTGTCTTGACAAAAGGAAGCAAATATAATACAATAAATGCGGTAAACTACAATTTTTATGGAAGAAAGGAACAAAAGCAGAATGCAAACCATGCTGAAGTTGTTCTCCCTTGGTGCGGCAGGCTTGCCGACAGGTAAAATTTCAGATTTTGATTTTAGGCAAACCATGCAGTATGCAATGGAGCAGGGCGTTTGGCAAATGGTGTTTGCTGGTATAAAACAGGCTGTAGAAGAAGGAAGTCTGGTTCTTTGCGATCAGGATACAGCACTGTTTCAGGAATTGCGTAAACAATTGATTGTGTCCTGTCTGAAGCAGGAAAACAAGTATGCAGCAATACGTGAGATTATACAGCAAATGCGGGAAAAGGACATTCCCTGCTGTGTGCTTAAAGGACAAGCACTTGCCTATTTATATAAGAATCCCGAATGCCGTATGTCCGGAGATGTGGACTTATTGGTTGCTGAAAAAGACGAAACAGCCGCATTGGACATTCTAAGAAAGAATGGATTTTCTGTATCTGTCCGGGCACAGTCTGCCAATCATGATACTTGCTATCACGATGAACTCGGCTGTGTGGAGCTGCATGTTTCCCTGTATTATGATATTATGCAGGATGTTTGGTTTGACAATGTGGAAATGCTGAAAGAGCCGTTCATGAAAAAAAACGGCATTTTGATGCTTGGAATAACCGACGGCTATTTATTTACACTTCTGCATGCTATCAAACATTTTTTGTCAAACGGTTTATGTGTAAAACAAATTATGGATGTTTTGCTGTATGAAAAGTTTTATAAGGACAGAATTGATTTTGAGCGCACAACAGCGATTTTAAAACACTTAAAATACATGGAATTTACCAATGCTTTAAAAGGATTTGGTGTGGAATATTTCGGATTTGCAAAGACAGATTTTGCTGATTTTTCCTATGACAAGGAAAAAACAGTAAAAATTTTTGAAGATGTGTTCCGGGGCGGGCCCTTTGGCAGAAAAGAGGAAAGAGAGAGCTTTTTTGAAGCGTATAATGCTTGCCGGTTTGCGACATTTAAAAATGAAGATTTTGAAACTTTTATGACCAGATGGCGACGGACAAATATGTTAAAAGCATTATCTTTTTCAAGGAAAAATATGGTGATCAGATATCCATACGCGAAAAAAATCTATTTATTGCCTGTTGCGTGGGTTGCACATGTTTTTGTCATTATAAAAACAGGTTTGAAACGGTTTAATCTTGTAAAACAATCTGTCAAGTATAAAACGCCAGATGCAGAGCAGACGCAGATTCAGGAACGTCTTAAATTATATAAAGATTTTGATATGATATAAAAATAAATGTGGAATTTGGAGAAATAGAAGTACATTTATGCAGAATGGAGATTTGAAATGAAAAAAGTGATGTTGGTTTTCGGTACCAGACCGGAAGCAATTAAAATGTGCCCTTTAGTAAAAGAGTTAAAAGAAAGAAAAACACTGCAAACGCTGGTGTGTGTTACCGGTCAGCACCGGCAGATGTTAGACCAGGTTTTACAGGCTTTCGATGTGGTTCCGGATTATGATTTATCTATTATGAAAAGCAGACAGACATTGTTTGATGTTACAACCGGAATCTTGGAGAAAATCCGAGGCGTTTTAGAAAAAGAAAAGCCGGATGTTGTACTTGTGCACGGCGATACAACCACCACCTTTGCTACCGCGCTTGCGTGTTTTTATTTGCAGATACCGGTGGGACATGTGGAAGCAGGACTGCGTACATATAATATTTATTCGCCGTATCCGGAAGAATTTAACCGGCAGGCAGTGGGGATTGTTTCCCGCTTTAATTTCGCACCAACCGAATTATCCAAAAACAATCTTTTGAAGGAAGGCAAAGATCCCGAAACAATTTATGTAACCGGAAATACCGCGATTGATGCGCTGAAAACAACCGTGCGCAAGGATTATACGCATCCGTATTTAGAATGGGCAAAGGGCAGCCGCTTAATTACCATTACCGCGCATAGACGAGAAAACTTAGGCGAACCTATGCATCATATGTTTCGTGCCATAAAGCGTATCATTGATGAATTTGATGATGTGAAAGCGGTATATCCCATACATATGAATCCGGTTGTTCGTGAGGCGGCGCATGAAATTTTTGGTGATGATGACCGTATACGCATTATCGAACCGCTCGAAGTTTTAGATTTTCATAATTTTCTTGCGCGCAGCTACCTGATTTTAACAGATAGCGGCGGTATTCAGGAAGAAGCGCCGTCTTTGGGTAAACCTGTTTTGGTTATGCGCGATACAACCGAACGTCCGGAAGGTATAGCCGCAGGAACCTTAAAATTAGTGGGCACAGACGAAGAATACATTTATAAAACATTTAAAGAATTGCTTGTAGATCAAGAAGTTTATAAAAAGATGAGTCATGCCAGCAATCCGTACGGTGATGGATTTGCGTGCAAACGCATTGCCGATATTTTAGAAGAAAAATTATAATAAAAAGCCCCAACAAAACGGGGCTTTATTCTTGAGAGGAAAATAAAATGAACCTACCGAAGAAACGAGAGCTGGATATTTTAAACGTATTTTTATGTTTGCTTGTCATTTTTATTCATGTATCTTCTTCTGCTGTAACACAGGCAAATAAACAGTCCGTGTTATTGCTCATGCTCTATACACCATGGAAATTAGCAAGCGTCGCTGTCCCGGGATTTATTTTTATATCTGCCGTAAAGCTTGCGCTTAGCCTGCGTTCCGGAAAAGAAAATGGGAATTACTTTTCTTTTATACTGCGTAAATTTAAAAAAATATATTTACCCTATGTTCTCTGTGTTTTTATATACTACTTATATTTTATTTGGAACGGCTATTTCGAATTTGATGCTAAAACGCTAATTTCTTATATTTTTGTAGGAGATTTGGCTGCGCATTTTTATTTTGTGGTTATTATCATGCAGTTTTATATTTTAAAACCGATTTGAAAAAAAATACTGAGAGGTATGCATCCGACGGTGTTTTTGATAGTTTCTCTTTTTGTAATGCTGCTGCTTGGTCAGTCGTTGCCGGAGTTTTGGGTTGCTTTAACAAACACAAGCAGGGTGTTTGCATATAACGACCGCGTTTTTACCACCTATTTGTTCTATTATGCTTTAGGTCTTGTCGCAGGTTGGAATTATGATGCGTTTTGTTCGATAGTGCAGAAAAATAAATATACTATATTTGGGGCAGTTGCTGTTTTCTCGGTTCTGAACGTGGCGTTTTCTTACGCAGGGTTTAAAGGCTCGTTTTACATTTCTTCGCTGCAGCTTCTGCAAACCATTTATTGTAGTTTTATGATCATTTTTTTGTTTATTTGTGCAAAATATTTAAATCATAAAGTGCCATCTATATTTGAAAGTAAGTTCTTTCGCATGGCAAATGCTTCTACGTACGCCGTTTACTTATCCCACGTGCTGATTATGCTCATAACCGATACGTTCTTGTTACAGATGGGAATCACAAGAATCGGCATGTCGTTTTTGCTTCGTTTTGGAATTACGTTGGTTTTGTCCTTTGCGCTTTGTATTGCTTATACGCAGCTGAAGCGGCGAATCATTGCTGCAAAATAACAAAAGCCCGGGAAATCCGGGCTTTTTTTGTTATTAGAAATTAAAATAAGCTTTTGCGTTATAGTAGCAAATATCTGAAACGATTTTACCTAAAATATCCATATCTTTCGGAAATTCTCCGTTTTCTACTATATTGCCAATCAGGTTGCAGAGTATTCTGCGGAAGTATTCGTGTCGGGGATAGGAGGTCAGACTTCTTGAATCGGTGAGCATTCCCACAAATGCGGACAGCGCGCCTAAGTTTGCAAGATCGGTCATTTGTCTTTGCATGCCGTCTATCTGGTCATTGAACCACCAGCCGGAACCAAACTGCATCTTTCCCTTGATCCCTCCCTGCTGAAAGTTTCCAAGCATTGTACCTAAGATATAATTGTCTTTGGGATTTAAGGTATATAAAATGGTGCGCGGAAGCAGAGAATCCTGTTCTAATGCATCTAAAAAGGCGGACAAGGGACGGGCAAGCTCTAAGTCGTCAATAGAATCATATCCTTTATCAGGACCTAATTGTGCAAATTTTACTGTATTGTTGTTGCGCAGAGCACCAAAATGCAGCTGCATGACAAAATCATTTTCAGCGTATAGTTTACCTAAATACAGCATAAGCGCTGTTTTATATTTTTGAACATCCTGTGTGTTTAGAGTTTCTCCCTGTATTGCGCGTTCAAAAATTCCGGCAACTTCTGCTTCAGTATGCGGTATGTACACGGCTGTAGACAACGAGTGGTCAGATAAACCACAACCCATTTCCTTAAAATACAGTAATCTTTTTTGAAGGGCTGTTTTTAAATCTGTATAGGATGCGATGTGTATATTTGCCGCTGTGCCTAACTTTTCTATGTATTCTTTAAAGGTTTCCTTTTCGATGTTGAGTGCATTGTCGGGTCGGAAGGTGGGCAGTATTTTGGTAGCAAAGCTCGGGTCGTCTGCAATTTCTTTGTGATAATGCAAATCATCCGCCGGGTCGTCGGTTGTGCAAATGGTTTCTACATTTGAACGGCGAATCAGATTTTTTGCCGAATATTCTGGTGATTTAAGCATTTGACATGTCTGGTCCCAGATTTCACGGGCAGTCTTTTTACACAGAGGCGTCGTGATGCCGAAAAATCTTTGCAGTTCTAAATGTGTCCAATGGTACAGCGGATTGCCGATTGCATAGCCAATTACTTCTGCGTATTTTTCAAATTTTTCATAGTCAGAGGCATCGCCGGTGCAATATTTTTCTTCCACGCCTAAACTGCGCATATATCGCCATTTATAATGGTCTGCGTAAAGCCACATCTGCGTCAGATTCTCATACCGGATGTCTTGCGCTATTTCCTTCGGTACTAAATGACAATGGTAATCTATAATCGGCAGTTGTTTTGCGTAATTGTGAAACAGTTCTTTTGCTGTTTCTGTCTGCAATAAAAAATTTTCATCCATAAAGGCTCTCATTCTTAACGCTCCTTACATAAAATAAATGTATTTTAATTATATTATTTTTTCATGTATTTGTCAACCGTAAAAAATAACGTTTTTGTTTATTGTATTTAAAAAATTAGAAGGAAAGGCTTGGTTTTTTCGATTCCTTCTTGCTATTTTAAAAAAGCTGGTGTATAATAAACGTGTTTAGGAGGCATTATGAAAAACAGTTTTTTACCGGTTTGTCGTCAGGATATGATAAATCGGGGATGGGAACAATTGGATTTTTTGGTTATATCAGGGGATGCTTATATAGATCATTCCTCTTTTGGGCATGCCATTATTGCGCGCGTACTTGAAAATGCCGGGTACAAGGTGGGTGTTGTTGCACAGCCCAATTGGCGGAATACAGAGGACTTTTTGGCAATGGGTACGCCGAAATACGGCATATTTATAGGGAGCGGGAATATTGATTCTATGGTAAACCACTATACGGCAGCCAAGAAAAAGCGCAGTACGGATGCATACTCACCTGGCGGAAAAGCCGGATACCGCCCGGATAGAGCCATCATTGTATATTCTAATCGCGCACGAGAGGCTTTTCCAAAACTCCCTGTTATTATTGGGGGCATTGAAGCAAGTCTCAGACGCTTTGCGCATTATGATTACTGGGACGATAAAGTGCGCCGGTCGGTATTGGTTGACGCAGGTGCGGATTTATTGGTGTTTGGCATGGGCGAAACGCAGACTGTAGAGATTGCAGACCGGCTCGCAAGCGGAACCAAAGTGGAGGAGATAACCGATATTCCCGGGACATGCTACTTGACAAAAGAGATACCCAAAGAAAAATGCTTTGCTTGCTTTTCCTATGAAGAAGTAGCAAAGGACAAGGTAAAATACGCGCAAAGCTTTATGATTCAGTATCAGAATCAAGATCCTTTTTCGGGTAAAACCGTCATTCAAAAACACGGAAATTTTTACTTGGTGCAGAATAAACCGGCAAAGCCTTTGTCGAGGAATGAACTGGATAAGGTGTATGCGCTGCCTTATATGGGCACTTATCATCCTATGTATGAAAAGGATGGAGGCGTGCCTGCTATTCAAGAAGTAAAGTTTAGTTTAACCTCTTCAAGGGGGTGCTTCGGCAACTGTTCTTTTTGTGCGTTAACCTTCCACCAGGGCAGAATTATAACCTCAAGAAGCCAGAAATCCCTCATACAAGAAGCAGAAAAAATGGTGTGGGATCCAGATTTTAAAGGATATATTCATGATGTGGGAGGACCAACCGCGAATTTTCGCCAGCCATCCTGTGAAAAACAGGGAATCAAGGGCAGTTGCCCGAAACGGCAGTGCTTGTTTCCCGAGCCGTGTGAAAACTTGCGGGTGGATCACACAGAATATGCGCAGCTTTTAAAAAAGCTTTCCGGAATCCCGAAAGTGAAAAAAGTTTTTGTGCGTTCCGGAATTCGGTATGATTACCTCATTTATGATAAAAATGATGCGTTTTTCCGGCAATTGTGCGCCAATCATGTGAGCGGACAGTTAAAAGTGGCGCCCGAACATGTTTCGGAAAAAGTTTTATACTATATGGGAAAACCAAAACGCCAGGTCTTTGACGCTTTC
>CALXJH010000224.1 GCA_944388555.1 uncultured Clostridia bacterium | reverse complement strand
CATTATATAAAGGGACAGAGCTTATATATTCACAATCCCGATCCCAAAATTTCTACTGCCGAAAATATTCTTCGTCTGCTTCGTCCAAACAAAGATTATACAGAATTAGAAGCCAGACTTTTAGACTTAGCGTTAGTATTGCATGCAGAACACGGCGGCGGTAATAATTCTACTTTTACAACCCATGTAGTAACTTCTTCCGGAACGGATACGTATTCTTCTATAGCAGCCTCGTTGTGTTCCCTCAAAGGACCAAAGCACGGTGGCGCAAACGTGAAAGTCACACAGATGTTTGAGGACTTGAAGAAAAATGTCAAAGATTGGAACGATGACGATGAAATCCGGCGCTATTTGGATGCGCTCTTGAATAAAGAAGCGTTTGATAAAGCAGGATTGATTTATGGCATGGGTCACGCGGTTTATTCGCTTTCAGATCCGCGCGCAGATGCGTTCAAAAAATATGTAGGTATTCTGTCGAAAGAAAAAGGCAGGATGAAAGAATATAATTTATATACAAAAGTAGCAAAGCTTGCACAGCAAGCCATTGCGGAAAAACGTAAAATATATAAAGGGGTAAGTCCGAACATTGATTTTTACAGTGGATTTGTATATTCCATGCTCAATTTGCCGCCTGAATTATATACGCCTATTTTTGCAGTTGCCAGAATAGCAGGGTGGAGTGCACATCGTATTGAAGAACTGATTAACTGCAATAAGATTATACGACCGGCGTATACTTCGGTTGCTGAGATGAAGACGTATGTTCCACTAAATGAACGTACTTGATTTTTCACGTATAAACAAATGTTAAAAAGACTGCGGTAACAAATATGCCGCAGTCTTTTTATATGAACCTTCTGATATTTATAAGATGTTATTGCGAAAGCACTTCTGTCCAGATTTTTGAATAGGTTTGCAAAATATCACTATCTGCAAGATTTTCAAAGATTTCGCATTTAGATAAAACGTCTTCGCCGGGATAAGCTGTTTTGTCATTTTTAATTTCATCCGGAAGCTGTTCATATGCAGCTGTATTTGGCGTAGCGTAGCAGATATATTCTACGTTTTTAAGAGCAATGTCGGGTCTGCATAAGAAGTTGATAAATGCTTCAGCGCCAGCTTTATTTTGTGTGTTTTTCAAAATAACGACTGAATCAATCCAGAAGTTAGATCCTTCTTTTGGTATTACATATTCGAATTTTGGATCTTCCATTTTTAATGCGATACCATCGCCTGACCACAACATAGCAATAGCTGCTTCTTCATTAATCATTTTATCTTTTACCTGATCGCCTACATACGCCAGAATATTTGGCTTTTGCTTAATTAAGGCTTGTTTTGCCTCTTCAAGTTCAGCTTCATCACGTGAATTTAAAGAATAACCCAAAGCTTTTAATGTCAAACCTACAGCGTCTCTTTCACTGTCTAAACCTAAAATTTGTTTTTCGTATTTAGGATCCCAAAGAACTTGCCAGCTGTCAATTTTTTCAGCAACGAGATCGGTGTTGACAACAAGGCCAACTGTGCCCCACATATAGGGTACAGAGAATTTATCCTCTGGATCAAATACTTGTTTTAAATATTTCTGATCAATGTATTTATAGTTTGGAACATTAGAAAAATCAATTTCAGCTAACATATCTTCATCAATCATACGTTTAATCATATAATCGGAAGGGAAGCAAACATCGTAGGAGTTGTCGCCCGAAGCCTTGATTTTGGTATACATGTCCTCGTTGGTTTCGAAGGTATCATAAACAACTGTAATACCTGTTTCTTCTTCGAACATGCTAATTACGTCTTCGTCGATATATTCGCCCCAGTTAAAGACCTTTAATGTAGTACCTGCAAGTGGTTTATCCGCAGTAGGTGTGGTGCTGCCAGAGCAAGCACAAATAGAAAAAGTAAGTGTTAAAACAAGCAATAAAGCAAAAAATTTTTTCATCGTTTTTAATTTCCTCCTAATAATTTTTTTCTAATTTCTGATTCTTTTTATTATTGCCGCTGTTTACTAAAAGCAAGAGCAGCATAATAACAACAAATAATAATGAAGAAAGCGCATTGATTTCAGGTTTGATGCCTTTTCTTGTCATAGAATAAATTGTAATAGACAAGGTGGAAACACCAGGACCTGTTGTAAAGAAGCTAATAACAAAATCGTCAATCGATAGGGTCAAAGCGAACAGAAAGCCGCTTAAAACGCCCGGCATAATCTCCGGCAGAATGACTTTTTGAAAAGCATACCACGGACTTGCGCCTAAATCCAACGCTGCTTCGTTTAAGTTCTGATTCATTTGTTTCAGTTTGGGCAGCACATTTAAAATTACATATGGAATGTTAAATGTAATATGTGCCAGCAGCAGGGAAGTAAACCCAAGCGGAATACTGATAAACGCAAATAACAGCATAAGAGATATACCGGTTACAATATCCGGGTTTAATACCGGTAAATAGGTTGCATTCATAACAAGGCCTTTGGAAAATGGTTTCATCTTGTGGATTCCGATTGCAGCGATTGTGCCGATAATAGTTGCAACAGTTGCAGCAATTAAAGCAATCAGCAGCGTATTTCTCAGCGATAAAAGAATGGTTCTGTCCTGGAACATTTCAACATACCACTTAAAAGAAAACCCTTCCCATTTGCCTCTGTATTTTGATTCGTTAAAGGACTGTACGATCAGCACAAGAATTGGCGCGTATAAGAATAAATAGATCAAAAAAGTATAAATCTTATTTAAAGTTTTTCTCATAGCAGGCCACCTCCTGCGTTTTCTTCCTCATATTTAGTCATAATACGCATACTTAGAAGAATAATAATCATGAGAACCAACGAGAGTGCCGAACCAAAGTTCCAGTCGTTAGAAACCTTAAACTGGTTTTCGATAACGTCGCCGATTAAGGTAGACTGTCCGCCGCCTAATAGTTTAGAAATAACGAAAGTGGTAACAGCCGGCATAAAAGTCATTGTAATACCCGAAACAACGCCGGGTAAACTTAATGGAAAAATAATTTTCCGGAACACTTTTCTTTTGTTTGCGCCTAAGTCGGCGGCTGCTTCCACAAGACTATGATCCATTTTTTCGAGTGCATTGTAAATTGGAATAATCATAAATGGAAGGTAATTGTACACCATACCTAATATAACTGCATACGGGGTATACAATAAATTCTGATCAGGTAAATTCAAAAAGCGGAGTACCTGATTGAAAATACCGTTTTTCTCTAAAATTGTCAGCCATGCGTAGGTGCGAAGCAAAAAGTTCATCCACATAGGGACAATAGCTAAAAAAAGCAAAACACTTTTGTTTTTAAATGTAGAACCAGCAAGAATATACGCCAGTGGATAACCTATGAGTAGACATATAGCCGTACTTATAACGGCGAGTAAAATCGAGCGTATAAATACTTGTATGTATACTGGCTCGAAAAAGCGGGCAAAGTATTCAAGCGTAAACTGAATATTTCCGTTTTCAACTTTAAACAAACCATACCATACAACAAGCAAGAGCGGTACAATTATAAAAATTAGCATCCAAATCACGTAAGGATACGCCGGGGCAGAAGCATATTTTTTCAAAGTTCACGCCTCCTTTGCCGAATACTCTGATTTTTTCATAATGTGTATGGCATCGGGTTCTAATGAAATTCCAACGGTAGATCCTTCTTGCACCAAATCGGTTGAGTGCACCATCCAAGTAAGAGAGGGCGTTTCTACAAGCATTTCATAATGCACACCTTTAAACAGAACAGAAGAAACAGTTCCGCAGATCTGTCCATCAGAGGGAGAAACCAAATCAACATCTTCAGGCCGAATCACAACATCTACCGGTTCATTGTGTTCAAATCCAGTGTCTACACAAACAAAATCTTTATCACAAAAAGTAACCAACTTATCCTGGCGCATGATGCCGTCAATGATAATACTTTCACCTATAAAATCTGCTACAAAAGCGTTTTTAGGCTCGTTGTAGATATCGACAGGGGTGCCGATTTGTTGTATAACACCGTTATTCATAACAACGACAGTATCTGACATAGTTAAAGCTTCTTCTTGGTCGTGTGTTACGTATATGAAAGTAATTCCTAAATCTTTTTGTATATTTTTAAGCTCAATTTGCATGTCCTTGCGAAGCTTAAGATCAAGAGCGCCCAACGGCTCGTCCAAAAGAAGAACATCCGGTTTATTGGCAATGGCACGCGCTATAGCAACTCTTTGCTGCTGGCCGCCGCTCAGTGAACTGACGGAACGCTTTTCAAAACCTTTTAGGTTAACCATTTCCAAAACATTCGCAACCGCTTTTTTGATTTCATCTCCTGGTAGTTTTTTTACTCTTAAACCGAATGCAATATTTTCAAATACATTCATGTGCGGGAACAAAGCATATTTTTGAAAAACAGTATTTAGCTTACGCTTATAAGGCGGAAGCGCTGTTATATCTGTTCC
>CALXJH010000223.1 GCA_944388555.1 uncultured Clostridia bacterium | reverse complement strand
CACGTGCAGACAAAAGAGCCATTTGGACCAAACGCTTTATAGCTGAATACATGTTCGCCGCCGCATTGAGGCATGGCACTTATAAGCTCTGAATAAGTCAGACCTACAAAATAGATCATAATTCCGCCTATGATAAAACCAATCATGGAACCGAACGTACCCGCACTTTGAATCCATCCACCGGAGGATACAACCCAGCCCCAGCCAATCATGGCGCCAAAAGCCGTGACAAGAATATCCACAGGTGTTAAAACCTTATCGAATTTAGAATTCTTTTTAATACCCATTTTTGTCCTCCCGGCTTACTCCCACCAAAATTGTTTGTTTAGTTTTACACCTGAAAGATCCTCGAATTCTTTCTTCATGCCTTTTCCATAAAATAGCTGCCACATAAAATCTCCGGTAAAATTACCTTCCATAATTACCCATCCTTCATCCGTCAACGCAAAATCCCAACCGATATACGGAATAGTCGGCAATTTTCCAGATAGTTCTTTTGCTAATTCTATCAGTTCATCCCAGCGTGGTATTTGAAATCCTTTAATTTGTATGCCGCTGTTTGGATGATACAATTCTCTTTGTCCAAATTCTCCAATGCCTACCGTATCCACAATACCTGTTTTGGCATCTATACAAGCATCAATACTCCCAAGGAAGGCACTTGTAACAAAATCACCATTAACACCCATTTTTATCCATGGATGGATAATATGTATATTACCGTTAGCCATTAATGTCGTTACCCGCACACCGTTTACAGACGCTTCGTGAATACGTGCAAGGCTGTCTGCCTGTTTGATGACTTCCTCTAAAACAACCGCCGCATTCTCTGTCCTTTTGCTTTCTTCGGCATGGCATTTTCCCTCATTTAGAATTTGCTTGAATTTTATTTGTTTCTCTTCTTCGGATTTGATTGTTTCTTTATGTACGCCGATTCCGAGCCCAAGCTCTGATGGTTTTACAACAAATGTTTTATGTTTATCTACAAACTCGGAAAACGCATCATAATCCGATTCATCATTTAAAACGATCATATCTCGTTTATAGTAATCTTTAAAACGCTTATATGTTTCATATTTATTATTCAGGATATAAGCATCTTCTTTTTTGTTTAGTTTTCTTATATATAAAACTTTTTCTCTGGTCGTAATATAGCTGCGCTTTTCCTGATCTGAAATTTTGTAGAAATTAAAGTAAAACTCCTCGCCGATTGTAGCCCCATAAACCCAATAATCATAAACAGAATGATAAAACAAATTTTCTCTTTCTTCTGTGGATGCGTTAGGAATGTTTAAGTCGATAATTGTGTATATAGACTGTATCATTTCATCTGTATATACGTTCTTTTTTTCGTCAAAAATAGATTTGCCTATTGCTGCCGCTTCTTCAAAATTATCTGTTATTTTTATTGTTTTCATAGTCTGACTCCTTTGTATTTTTTATGTAAAACATCGTTTTACACATAGACGTATGTAAGGTTAAAACTGGTGCCTACAATGTTTGTTTTATCACAGTATAGAAACCTTTTCTACTGCAGATTACCTTCAACATTTTCAGAACAGGTATTTAGTTTATCTATGAGTGATTGGCTCATTTCTGTTTTAAAAATAAGCTGCGCATGTTCCACAATATATTTTTCCGGCCAATGCCACCACTTTATTTTAAGCATAGCTTCTATAAACTTTTTTTCAAATCTATACCCTATGACTCTGGCAGGAACACCAGCGGCAATTGCATACGGAGGTATATATCCGGTAACAACAGCCCCCGCACCTATAACGGCACCGTCCGAAACGGTTGCCTTTGAAAGTATACACGCGCCGTCTCCAATCCACACGTCATTTCCGATACTGCAGGTTTTAATCGGAATATTTTCAGCTGCATACATAATCGCTTTATTAAATTGGGAAAACCTTGCGAGCGGCATAGTGGAAACATGTTTATAATTATGATCTGAACCGCCGATGTTAACATTTCTGCCTATTGAACAGAACTTTCCTACACATGCAAAACCTATATTGTTGTTGATTCCAGTATAGGTATAAGAACCTATATGACTGTTATTTATATAGTTTCTTCTGTTTACTGCCACTTTGCTGTTAATGTCAGACGAAACTATGCTTGTTTCGTCTCCCACCGAACAGTCTGAACAAATCACAGAATTTTTAATATAAACATTTCTGTATATTTTAACACTTTCATCCACTTGACTGTCTATAATATTTTTATCCACGATACTTTCCTCGCTTTTATTTTGTTTTTTCAAACAATCTTTTAGGATCAAACAGATTACATAGCAGTTTTTCGCCGGTATTCGATACAACATTTACCGTTTTATTGATCTCTGTAATCAAATCTGCCAACTCTGCATCCGTATCGGCGATTACATGCATACGCATAAATACCTGCCTTAAAGAGCCGCTTTTTTCAATTACATCGCCTTCATATTTTAATTGGATGACATTTAACACGCCCTTCATATTTTTAAGTTTGTCTACACCCGTAATCTTATCTATCACACCCGGTTTAAGCAGAAAATACAAATTACAGCAAGATTTTTCAAAATACGGATGTGCGAGTAAAGAAGCGTCATGGTCATCCATATTGCCAAGTAAGGAATAATCTACCATCATTTCAAGCTGACTTTCCCCATACATCTCCTTTGCAAAAAAGTAGACTTGGGATCCAGGAAGTCTGTAGCCCATCTCATATACATAAAAGCCATGGTCATCCACAAACATTTGTAAAAACGCAACGCCATTTTCTATTTTCATCTTTTTAAACATATTCTTGACAGCCGGATCCACTTCTTGAATATATCTATCCAAATAGGCAGATTTCCAGGTATAAGCCACCGGCAAAGATATACCGCCGTCCTGCGGATTATCCAGATGCCGTTCAACCAGACCAAATAAATACATTTTTCCATCCTGGATCATATAATGTGCAGTAACTTCCCTGCCGTTTTCCATATATTTTTCAATGATTGCCTCTTTTTTGCGCGAGTTGTCGAGCGCCTTTTTCACACCCGAAACAACTTCGTCTTTGGTACGGCAAACAGTTATACCAACAGCTCCCGCACCATCAACAGGTTTTATAATGACCGGCAGTTGAATCGAATCAAAATCTATGCTTTCTGTATTCCCGACGCAAACTTCGGGCGTTACTGGTACGCCGCACTGTATACAAAGCTCTTTAAAATTTGCTTTATTTGCCAGCACATCCCATTGCTCTTTTTTCGCATAAAAAGGAAGATGCAGTCTTTGACACAGTTCCAGTGCTTTTTCAAGGTTAAATTCGCTTACGCCCGCAAAAACAGCGTTTACACCGTTTTCAATGCACAAGTCGTAAAGCTTATCCACTTCAGCGGTACTGATATTCCAGGCTTCATCAGCTAACTGCTTTGCCTTTGACTTTTCTACCGGTGTATAATCAGCGACAATAACATATGCGCCGTTTTTTTGCGCATATTCTATAATATCATTTGTTGAAATATTATCCCCCAGCAACAAAAGTTTTTTATTTTCGAATTTAAGAGACATCATGATTTATCCTTTCCAAAATTTATTTCATTCTACCACAACATTGACCCATTTGCTCATATTGTCCATCTTTTCAAGCATCTCTTGTTGTGAACTGTATTTGAGAATCATCGTACCAAGCGTGCCGTTAGAACCGGTAAAAGCGATAACGTCATCTCCTGGTTTATACTGCATGTCAAACTCAACAAGATTATTTTTCTTGAAATCCTCATCTATAACCACTTCTTTTAATTTTCCGCTTTTTTGACTGTGAACCATATAACAGGACCAAAAGCCTTTAGGCTCTGTCATTTTTAGATCCGAACAATCTTCGCCAAGCGCCGCTTTAATAGTATACTCTACCATATCAACGCCGGTCAGATACTTTGTAACCTGAGGAATCAGATTGCCCCCGTTACGCGGTCCCACTTCCATCAAATATACATTTTCGTTTTCATCAATACGCGCATCAAAATTATATGCGCCTGTTCTCATATTTAAAAGCGTAAGCAGACGTTGAATTTCATTATGCAGCTTCGTGTGAACGCTCTCGGGCATAATATAAGGCCAGCTCTCACCAATCGGTACGAACGGATTATTAGAATGCGTGTCAAAATGTTCGTTTGCAAATGCACGGAACACCAGCTTTCCATTGACGGAAAATCCATCTCCGGCGATCTGATAGCCGTATTTTTCTACGTATTCCTCAATAATAAATCTTTTGGCACGGGAATAAGAGAGCGCATATGCAATCTGCTCTTTTAGCTTGGATTTATCCTCGAGCTTTGTAACACCTTTGCTGCCGGAGGAATCCACAGGCTTTATGATAACAGGAAGTTTAAAATCATCAATCTCGGCAACAGCATTTTCAATCGAAGTATATCCACGTGC
>CALXJH010000222.1 GCA_944388555.1 uncultured Clostridia bacterium | reverse complement strand
TTCAGTTATATTTGATGAGGCAGAAAACCGACTGCACGCACAAAAGGCAATCATGACCCTGCTTATGGGAGATGAAAACATATGATAAAACACAGTTTCAATGTACGTATCGCCAATTCCTATGATGTACATGCCATTATGCAGATTACAAAACAGGCATTCAAACAATATATTAAACTGGCAGGCCTTGAAGATATTGAAGCGCTGAACGAAACAGAAGAGCAGGTTTTGGATGACATTAACAATAAAATTGTTTTAATTGCGACTATCAATGACATTCCGGTAGGCAGTGTCCGCCTTGCAATCAATGAAACAGAAAAAACCGCATATCTGAGCCGTTTTGGTGTTTCAATGGACTATCAGAACAATGGTATAGGCAAAGTTTTAATGAACGTTACAGATCAGATTATGAAAGAGCACGGTGTTAAACATCTTTATCTGCACACTTCCGCAAAAGTATTTGACCTGATACGTTTCTATTATTCCAGACATTTTTATATTGACTCAACTTCAAAAGAAAAAGGTTATATCCGTGCAAAACTCATAAAAGACTACGAATAAATTTAAATTAACCCCCGACAGCAATGGATTGCTGTCGGGGGTTGTTCTATTATTGACTTTATTTTGCAGGTGTGCTATAATAGTTGCGTACGCAACTATTATAGCACGCAAACCATGTACGCGTGTATTTTCAGCACAGAAAAATATTTTTTATACTAAAAATATTCGATACAGGAGGAGATGTGTATGCCAACACTTATGCGGCAAATAAACGTAATTAGTCGGTGCGGAGCAAGATATCGCACAGAAAAATTCAAGCCGATGGATCTGTGTGCACCACACCACAGTTATATATTAAACATATGCAAAAAACCTGGTATTTCGCAGGAACAGCTGGCAGAACACATTTGTGTAGATAAAAGCAATGTTACCCGGCAAATTGCACATCTTGAAAATGCGGGATATGTGACTCGCACACAAAGTCCGGATGACCGGCGCGTTACGCTTGTTTATCCGACAGACAAAGCTTTTTCTGCTCTTCCCTACGTCAAAGAAACTGTCGCTTTCTGGAACAGCTATATCACGCAGGATCTGACAGAAGAGGAAAACGCACAGCTTTCCAATATGATGCAAAAAATTTGCAAGCGTGCAAAACAGTATTTTGAGGAATGCGAGGCCGATAAAAAATGAATTTTTTATACCGTTATTTAAATCCATTTATTCCGGCCATGATTTTAGGGCTATTGATCAAAACAGCCGGCACACTCATTGAACTTGCACTTCCATATATTCTAAGCTACATCTTAGACGAGATTGTTCCGAACGACGGGCGTCTTGAAATGATTATTCTATGGGGCTGTGTCATGATTGCTTGTGCCTTGATTGCGCTGGTATGCAACGTAAAAGCAAACCGTATGGCGTCAAAAGTGGCAAGGGATACGGCAGAAGAAATCCGTCACGATTTATTTTACAGAACAATGACCTTATCGGGCAGGCAAATTGATCAATTTACCATCCCTTCACTTGAGTCTCGGATTACAACGGATACTTACAATGTACATAATTTTATCGGCAGAATCCAGCGGCTTGGCGTACGCGCGCCCCTTTTACTGCTGGGCGGCATGATCGTAACGCTTATTATGGACGCTTATTTGTCTTTGATTATGTTTGCGGTTCTTCCTATGATTTTTATAACTGTATATTATGTATCCATACAGGGTGTTAAATTATATACAAAAGTACAGAGCTCGGTTGACAGTATGATTCGCGTAGTCCGGGAAGACTCGAGAGGAATACGTGTGATTAAAGCTCTCTCCAAAATAAAAAGTGAACACAAACGATACGATGCGGTTAATAAAAAACTGATACATGACGAAAAAAAGGCAAGCATTACCCTCGGATTTGTGAATCCGGTTATGAATCTTTTGATGAATCTCGGTATAACATTTGTTGTTTTGCTGGGTGCTTACCGCGTTATAGGCGGGCAAACACAACCCGGCAAAATCATTGCCTTTACGCAGTATTTTACGATGATTTCTACTGCCACGCTTTCCATTACCCGTATTTTTATGATGTATACCAAAAGCTCTGCATCTGCCAGACGAATTGCGGAAGTTATTGACGCGCCTAAAGATTTGACCTTAAAATCAATATCTGAATTCCCGCCGCAGCCGGATAGTGCGTATATCGTTTTTGATCATGTCAGCTTTTCCTATAACAACAGCAAAGATAACTTAACCGATATACATTTTTCGCTTCCAAAAGGGGGAACGCTTGGCATCATTGGTGCAACAGGGAGCGGCAAAACGACGATTATAAATCTTTTAATGCGATTTTATGATGTGGAAACAGGCTCTATACGCATCGAAGGAAAAGATATCCGGACCATACCCACGCAGGATTTACATTCCAAATTTGGTGTTGTTATGCAGAATGATTTTTTATATGCAGATACCATTGCGGAAAATATCCGGTTTGGCCGAGAACTTTCACAAGCACAAATCGAACGAGCAGCCAAAATTGCGCAGGCAGAAGAATTTATTGAAACTTTTCCGGAAAAATACGAACATATTCTATCCCAAAAAGCCTCCAACCTTTCCGGAGGTCAAAAACAACGGTTACTTATTGCGCGGGCTGTTGCTGCGAACCCTGACATTTTGATTCTGGACGATTCTTCTTCTGCTCTTGATTATAAGACAGATGCAAATTTAAGGAATGCAATTGCACAAAACATGAAAACATCCACGGTTATTATTGTTGCACAGCGTATCAGCTCTGTCATGAATGCCGATTTAATTTTAGTGCTGGATGAAGGCAAAATCATGGATATGGGCACGCATGAAGAACTTATAGCACGGTGTAACATTTACCAGGAGATAAACGAATCACAGATGGGGGGTTGTTTTGTTGAATAAGAAAGCAGGTAATGGAAAACGCATTTTTCTGCGGTTATTTCAGTACATCTTAAAATTCTGGTATCTTGCGCTTATTGCTCTTCTATTTTCACTTCTCTCCAATTACTTGGCACTGCTAGGGCCAAGATACTTAGGAAACGCAATAGACGCTATCTCCAGTCCGAAAGGCGTGCAAATGGACATCGTTTTTACTAATTTTATATATATGCTCATTTGCTACAGCATATCGGCGGTTGTTTCCTATCTCCTGACTGTTATCATGGTTCAGCTGAGTCAAAAAATCACATATCTTATGCGAAAACAGTTATTTGAAAATCTAACCGTTTTGCCGGTTTCCTATTTTGACACACACCCAACAGGCGATATTATCAGCCGTATATCTTATGATATTGACACGGTAAACGCAACGCTTTCGACCGACCTGGTACAGGTGCTCGGCAGTTTATATACTGTAATCGGCTCACTGTATTTCATGTTTATTATATCAAAACCTTTAATTTTAGTGTTTGCAATCACGGTACCTATTTCTATTTTATTTACAAAACTCAAAGCAAAAAAAATTCAGCCGCTGTTTCGAAAACGCTCCAGAAAGTTAGGTGAAATGAATGGATATGCAGAAGAAATGCTTTCCGGAACTAAAACCATTGGCGCTTATGACCGTTCGGTAATTATGACACAGCGGTTTGATGAAAAAAATAAAGAAGCGGTTGACGCATACTATGATGCAGATTATTACGGAGCAATTATTGGCCCCTCTGTAAACTTTATCAATAATCTTTCCATATCTTTGGTTATGATTTTCGGCGGCATTCTTTACCTGTTTTCGCAAAACGGTACCGTTTTAGCCGGAAGTCTATGGTTTATAACATTAGGCGGCGTAACGCAGTTTGTTATGTATTCGAGAAAATTTGCGGGACCGATTAACGAATTTGCAAATATTATCAGTGAATTTCAATCTGCTTTTACTGCGGCAGAACGTATTTTCCGCATTATTGATGAGAAGCCCGAACCGGCAGATAAACAAAATGCCATTGCGGTTACCAATGCGACCGGCGATGTTAAAATAGAGCACGTTAATTTTGGCTACGTTCCAGGAAAAACAATCCTGCACGACCTAAATCTTCATGCAAAACCTGGTCAAACTGTAGCGATCGTAGGACCGACCGGCGCAGGCAAAACGACCATTATAAATCTTTTAATGCGCTTTTATGACGTAAATGCGGGGAAAATTTTTCTTGATACAACAGAAATAGAGGATATCACAAGAGATAGCCTGCGCGGCGCATATACCATGGTACTCCAGGATACTTGGCTCTTTTATGGTACCATTTTTGAAAACATCACCTACGGAAGAGAAGATGCAACCATGGAAGAAGTAGTCCAAGCGGCAAAAGCTGCAAAAATACATTCCTTCATTGAGCGTTTGCCGGATGGCTATCAGACCATTCTCTCAGACGACGGTGTCAACATTTCTAAAGGTCAAAAACAACTGATAACCATCGCGCGCGCCATGCTTCCAAGAAGCCCCATGCTGATTTTAGACGAAGCCACTTCCAATGTAGATTCCCGTACCGAAATAAGAATTCAGGAAGCAATGTCCGCACTTATGCAAAACCGCACCTGCTTTGTCATTGCACACCGGCTGTCAACCATTTTGAATGCCGACACCATTTTGGTAATCAAAGACGGCAATGTCATTGAGCAAGGAAATCACACAGAACTCCTGAAACAAAACGGATTTTATGCGTCGCTTTACAATGCGCAGTTTTCCTGATAAGAAGCAATCTGATTTTTTCTATTGTATACACAAAAGCCTCTGCGCAATAACACAGAGGCTTTTGTTGTATTTTCATATTTCAATATGCAAAATTCAATTCTTTAAATGTAGGATGTACTTTATCTTTATCACTGATAATAAATGTTCCGTCAAAATATGCTGTCCAATCAATGTTTAAATCCGGATCATTGTAAGCAATTCCGCCTTCATCCTGCGGATTATAAAAATTGGTACACTTATAAACAAACTCCGCTCGATCACTCAAAACTAAAAATCCATGGGCAAATCCTTCTGGAATATAAAGTTGTTTTTTGTTTTCTCCGCTAAGAACAACCCCTATCCATTTTCCATATGTCGGGCTGTTTTTGCGCAAATCTACTGTTACGTCATATACCGATCCTGATACCACCCGTACCAGCTTCCCTTGTGGCATGGTCTTTTGAAAATGCAATCCTCTTAACACACCTTTAGAGGAACAGGACTGATTGTCTTGCACAAATACAGCGTCAATTCCACCTTCTTTGAACATTTGCTGATGGTAAGTTTCCATAAAATATCCGCGCGCGTCACCATACACTTTGGGTTCAACGATCACGATATCCGGTATGTCTGTTTTTATAAATTTAAAGTTTCCCATAAGCACCCCTTCTCTTTCTTTATAAAAAAAGCAATAATGTTCCGCCTGTTAATAAAAATAATCCTATCCATATTTTAAGCGAAAATGTTTCTTTTAATACCAGGCAGGAGAAAAGCATAGTGATAAGCACACTTAGCTTGTCCACTGGTACAACAATACTTGCCTGTCCGATTTGCAGAGCCCTAAAATAACAAAGCCATGAAGCGCCTGTCGCAAATCCGGAGGCAGTTAAAAAAATCCAGTTTTTCGCACCTATTTTTCGTATGTCTTGATCCTTTCGATTTATAAATACAATGCTCCATGCCATTATCAGCACGACTACCGTTCGTACAGCTGTACCTAAAACAGAATTTACATTTTCTATCCCTATTTTTGCCAGGATAGATGAAAGTGCAGCAAAAACAGCTGAAAGTGCAGCAAAAAGGAACCAGCCTTTTTCTGTATTTTTTCTCTTTTCTTTTTGTTCTATCATAAGGTAGGTGCCGGCAGTCATCACAAACACGCCTAAAGTCTTTAAAAACGTGAGCGGTTCGCCCAATAGCAAGAAGGCAAAAAGAATGGTAAGTATCGTGCTGGATTTGTCTACTGCCGTAACCTGATACACTTTTCCCATTTGCAGCGCTTTAAAATAACAAAGCCACGAAGCACCTGTCGCAATGCCGGACAGCAGTAAAAAAAGCAGTGTTTTTCGATCTATACCAGCAAGTGTATACACACTTTTATTTAAAAACGCCAGCGCCCAGGAAAATAAGAGTATAACAATCGTTCGAATGGCAGTTGCTAAGTTTGTATTTATATCGTTTAGTCCGCATTTTGCTAAAATGGCAGTTATGCCTGCAAAAAACGCAGAGCCCAATGCATACCATACCCACATGTTTTTCATCTCTCCCAAAAAATGCTTCACACGCGTTTGTATGAAGCATTTTTCGTTCAAATAACTATTCAAACCACATCACTGCAACTTGTGCTTTTCGAGCAGCGCTTTAATTTTCTCATGCGGATCAATAATTTCGCTAATGGAAACATCGTGATTGATTGCAGCAATAAAATAAGCAATATATTTAGAAACGTCTACCTCACAGAACCATGGTCTTGAAAGCAGTTCCGGAGACCGGTAAGTCAGGTTTGTTCCGAATACACAATCAATAATACCTGTTTCATATGCCTTGTCAAAACTATCTAATCCATTGGTAAAGATGGCATATGTTGCATATGCAAAAATACGATTTGCCTTTCTCTTTTTTAGCTCATATGCAATATCCAGCATAGATTCACCCGAAGAAATAATATCGTCGGCTATAAAAACATCTTTGCCTTCCACAGAATTGCCTAAATATTCATGTGCAACAATAGGATTTCTGCCATTTACAATAGTAGAATAGTCGCGGCGTTTATAGAAAAGTCCCAAATCAACACCCAAAACCGAAGCATAATACATATTTCTGTTGATCGCACCTTCATCCGGACTGATGACCATAAAACTTTCTTTCACCGGACGAAAATCCTGAATACGGTTAAACATGGCCTTTAATACCTGATAAGAAGGAATAACATTGTCAAATCCCATTAAAGGTATAGCATTATGTACACGCGGATCATGCGCATCGAACGTAACAATATTCGAAACGCCCATACTTTGCAGTTCCTGCAAGGCCACCGCACAGTCTAAAGATTCACGATAGCTTCTTTTGTGCTGTCTTCCGCCATAAAGCGTCGGCATAATAACATTGATTCGATGTGCTTTTCCGCCTGCCGCTTGTATGATACGCTTCAAATCCTGAAAATGATCGTCCGGCGACATCTGATTCTGCATACCGAACATTTTATATGTACAGTTATAATTTGCAACATCTACTAAAATGAACAAATCCTTACCTCTGACTGTAGAACGAATTAAACCTTTTGCATCTCCAGACGAAAATCTGGGACATTCTGCTTCAATTAAAAATGTACCGGAATCTGGTGCTTTGTTTCTTTCGTTTGCCCATCTGACTATATAATTAT
>CALXJH010000221.1 GCA_944388555.1 uncultured Clostridia bacterium | reverse complement strand
AAAATCAAGTGCTCTGTGCTTTGCGACAATCATTCATGGTAAAGTATATAGTCCTGATAATTTCGATAGTGAATGAAATTCACAATACCGTTATAATGATTTTTCCAAATCAATTCCTTAAAAAATCTAAACTTGCATTTGCTTTATAATATTTTAAGTTTTCATGATTAGATTGTTTGTCCGCAAGACAAATAATAGCAACGTCGTCTTCAAGCCTCAAAAGCCCTTCTGTCACATATGTACCTAACGTTCCGCCTTCGGCAATTAAAAACACTTTTTTCTTTATAGATTCCTCCAATCAAACAGCACCCCTATAGGAAAATCATTTTCATTTGCCAATCTGTTAAATACCTCATTTGCTTGGGTTGGCGCGTGAATTTCGCAAATCATATCCTTGAAATTCAAGCGTTTTCCTTTGATCAGGTTCATAATTGCTTTCAAATCATCTGCATCCGTCCATTGCCCCGCCGATGATTCTATCTTGGGGCGTGCCATTGTGTGTGCACCGATGAGCGATATTCCTCTGCCGTGGACCTTAGCGTAATAATCTATTTCAAAATGCGAGTTTCGTGTACACCCCAAAAGGGCAACTCTGCCCATTTTCTGCATACAATCAAGTGCTTGAATCAGCCCGATTCCAAGCCCCGTGACCTCGATACAGACATTTACTCCGCCGTCACTCAGTGTTATCACATCTTTAACAAACTTATCGTCCATGGGGTCTAACGCATAGTCTGCACCCATTTTCAAAGCAAAGTCACGGCGTTGTTTGACCGGGTCAGCGGCAATTATGGGATACGCTCCCGCCGCTTTTAATTCCTGAACAGCAAATATTCCGAGGATACCCAGCCCCATTACCATTGTGGATTCGCCGATTTCGAGCTTCGTTTTTCTGATTGCTGCGAGAGGGAACGTGGAAATCAACGCCATAGATGCTTCTTTAATGGAAACCCCATCGGGAATTTTGACAACATTATTTCTGTTTACAGTTATGTCCTTTTTATGCTTTCCCCAATATACCACGACTTTGTCGCCGATTTTAATATCGGTTATGTCACTGCCTACTTCGGACACAATGCCTGCCGCACTGTAACCAACTGTTCTAGGAAAAACAGCTTTTTCATCTTCTGCAACATTCGTCCCGTTTCTTAATCCAATAAAGTTGGCTTTTTCTGTTCCGGAGCTGATTGCAGAATACTCCAAGCTTACCGTTACCTCGTGTTCCTTTGGCGGAAGGCATTCGACATCCAAAAGCTCTGCAACACAAGGTTTTGTGAATATAATTTGTTTGGTTTTCATGTCAGTTGCAACCTCCGCATGCTTTTTGAATCAGCCTATACAGATTTAATTCGTAGTCATAGGAATACGAGTTTTCTTTTTTCCCTCTTACAATATCCGCAAAATTTTTTACCATGGCATCATAACGGTCATAAATTTCGCTTTGGGTAACAGTACCCTCCTTGTACCAGTCTGTATTATAATTTTCATTCACAACGGTATATAGTCCGCCCTCCGCCGAAACCTCCAATGGTTTGATTTCAATGGTACCTTTTGCACCGCATATGACAAGCTGTCTTCTTAAAAAACCGCCGTTTTCATTGGCACAGGTTTTGGCAAAAGATACGCCATTTTTGTATTTAAATATGACCATTCCGTAATCGTTGGCTGTAACCCCGTCGTATCCGGTCGAACAATTTAGAGGAATGATTTCTTCCGGTTCCCCCTGAATTTGATAAATTAAATCAATTAAATGACATCCCAAGAAGAACATCATTCCACCGGGAAAATTGTCAAGCCATTGTCTGACCTCAGCAGAATGCTTGCAATCCATATGCGCTTCAACCGAATATATTTCACCAAGCTCACCGTTTTTTACTTTTAAAAGCGCTTCTTGAATTTTCGGATTGAAACGATACATATATCCTGTCGAAAAAGTTAGATTTTTAGATTTTAATATTTCAACAAGTTTTTTAAAGTCGGCAAAGTCAACACCACCGGGTTTTTCCATATGCAGATGCTTACCCGCATTTGCAACCATAAGGGCATATTTTGTAAGATGTATTTCCTCCGTTTCAACTACGACCGCTTCAATTTCAGGATTGTTTAATATTTCATCAACAGTCATTTCATTGTAACCATCAAACGCCTTCGCGCAATCCGGAAATTTTTCTCTTTCATTTTCAGGAAATGCATATCCCACAACTTCAAAAATATCTGACTGTTTTAAAAGACTTTGCCATATTGGGTTCCCGTGACTGTTTTTACTCGTACCAATCTGCGCAACTTTTATCTTTTTCATACCGCAATTCTCCTTACTCAACAATATCCGGTAAATAATCTAAATTATCTCTCACTGCCTTTGCTGCCTTGATTGTAGGCTGAGTCGGCACGGCTCGCTCATCATGCTCTCTCACTGCAAGATAAGAAATACAGCCAAGCTGAGGCCCAATCATTCTATGGATTTTAGAATGTGTGCCCCCCGACAAAAATAGGAACGGAATATCTAATTCTTTTTTTAAAAGTGTCGTAATTCTCAAATTTTCCATTTGCTCCTCGTCGGAGTTGGCGGCAGTCACTATTTTTATGATATCCGCACCCCGCTTTTTCTGCTCATAGGCAATCTCCAGGACCGTTTCAGCGGGTGTAAATTTGAGAACGTGAGATGACATTAACACCTCTTTGTCCATACTGTGAAGCTTATATATCAACCGCATTTGACAGTCTATGGCGTCCTGCTTCATAGAAAGCTCAAACCCAATTCCCATACCGCTTTCGCTGTCAAAAAGGCTTGCAGGCACATCACCCAGTGTAGCTCCGCACGCTAATGCCTTAACAAGTTCGTCGGCAAGTTTTTCATCAGAGAAACCATCGTTCTCGTTTCCTCTGTAATTGGTGATATATACAGGATGTCCAGCGCAAGCAGCAAATATCTTTTTGTAATTTTCCTCGGTTTTGTATTCTTTTTTTAGACATTCAAGCTGTATACCAAGGCAATCCGCACCGTCATAGATGGAATTTTTAACAGCAAATTTTATCCTATCTGGATTGTCCTTCAGTATCATCCCTGTAATTAACGGTCTGTTTTGATTTAAAAATGTCGGCTTCATTTTCAGCACCGCCTCCCCGCAGCATTTCTGCCACCATCGATCATAATATTTTCTCCGTTAATGGATTGTCCCTTATCTGATGCAATAAATAGAATTAGATCTATGATCTCCTGCGGCTCTGCAGCTCTGCCCAGAAGCGTTTTCATGTTCGCCATAGCTGCACGGGTTAGAACAGGTCCGGGCGAAACGCATACGCATCGGATGCCATATTTCGAGCCGTATTGTGCGATGGATTTTGTAAGTCCAAACATAAGACCCGCTTTTGATGTCGGATAATCCATTCCGTATCCGTCACCTTCCTGTCCGGTGATTGAGCCGATGTTGATAATAAGCCCACTTTTTTGTTCTCTCATTTGTTTCAGTACAGCGTGTGCAAAATAGAAAGGGCCTTTCAAATTTACATCAATGCCCCAGTCGTAAACATCAATGGGCACATCAGGAAATTCGGGGTACTGCGTATGGTCTACTTTCTGCATACGGACTGCAGTTCCACCCGCAAAATTACACATTATGTCAATACTTCCGAAAATTTTAACCGCCCTGTCCCGCGCAGCGCACACCTGAAAGTAGTCTCTTACGTCGCAGGCAACACCTATCGCTTTGCCTTTCTTCTTACTGTTTATCTCCTCAGCAAATGTTTTGAGCGCTTCTTCATTAACATCGCACATAACGACGTTTCCACCAAGATCTGCCCAATTTTGCGCAAAGAGCAAGCCCATGCCGGATGCTGCACCCGTTGATATCGCTGTTTTACCTTGAAATTCCATCTGTATTTTCTCCTTTTCATGATTGTATGGGTTATCTTTTAATTTTTTTGCAGCCATCAATTTGATAATCCTGACCTGCTATATAGGCAGTTTTATCGCTTGCTAAAAATCAAATCAAGTACGCATATTTTTCCAATTCTCCATTTCTTCCCATATAACACAAATCTGTTTCAACTTTTGCCCTTCGTTTCTGACACTTCCCGGAACAGCATTGTTTACCATAATACCTTAGAAAACCACCTCTTTTGCGCGTACTTTTGTAAATAGGCTTACTGCACCTTGAGCCATTGAGTAATCAGCCATATTCGCAATGCCGTATACACCCGCAACAGAGCCAATGTTGATAATTCTTCCGTAAGCGTTTTCTATCATATTGGGAAGAACCGCATGGGTAAAATACAACAGCACCAAGCCATTTACATTTAATCGCTTTTTCCATTCGTCGCTGGTTGTTTCTACAAACGGCTTCCACATTCTCCAAAATCCTGCCTTATTAAGCAAAATATCCATGTTGCCATATCGGTTAATAATTTCCTGAATTACCCCCTCGTGAACTCTTTGTTCATCGCGCACATCGCAAATGTATGGTGTTATATTTGCACCCATTAAATTGATTTCCTCAGTCCTTCGGCATTGATATCAACAATTCTTGCAAATTCGATGGCAGTTGCCTTGCCAATTCCGATAGATGCGCCTGTAATTATTACGGTTTTATTATGAAATTCCATAGCTAGCCTCCCTATATTTATTTTATTATATCATCTTGCAAAAGGCCGTTCAATATGTTATACTGTAAAAAAAGTAACTATTCTGCAATGCGTTGTGGAGGTGTATGAAAAGATGCAGGGCGGAAAAATCTATGTTTCGGAGCTTTCCACATCAAAGCATATCTTTAATACTTATCATTTTTGCCGCGGGAACAGCAATCGAAGAAAAACTCGAGTTGGCGTTATAATAAAAGGTAGCGGAACCTATATCTATTTGAATAAAAAGCTCAATGTAAACCAGGGGGACATCGTATTTATTCCGGAGAATATTTATTGTTATTCTGAGTGGCACGGCAATCCTGAAATTGAAGTGATTTATGTGAGTTGTTTTATGCACTATGAGCAATTTAGATATGAACCTCAAATTATTTATTGCAATCAAGAAATCAAGAATGATCTAATTAAAATAGCCAATCTATTGTCAATCGACTATATTAAAGAATTGGAAGCCTATTCGTTGTTTTATAAACTGTTGCAAAAAGTGCTTCCTCAAATGGTGCAATCCAAAAATTCATATGATAAAACCTTGCAAACAGCTATTGAATTTATTACTGACAACTGGAATAATAATTTTTCTATTGGGGATATAGCAAGAAAGTGTTGCGTTAGTGAGTCTACTCTTTACCATTTGTTTCAGAAAGAATTAGGGCAAACACCAATTCGATTTCAGAATTTCATCAAAATCAATGTTGCTATGGAATATTTGGAAAAACAAAACTACTCTGTTGCTACCATAAGTCGCTTGGTGGGTTTTAATTCTGAAAACCATTTTAGAAAAGTCTTTACTGACATTACAGGAACAACACCCCTAAAATATAGGAAAGGAAAGTAAATGATTGTCTCTTTTCGTTGATTTATGAAAAGCTGATTTTTCCATCTTGATAAAGACTGTCTGAAAATTTTATATACAATGAGTCAAAATCTTTTTTTAATTTACAAACTATAATATTTAGCCTGCGCGGTCCAAAGCGCGTAATACTTACCCGATTCATTCTGCATCAGTTCATCATGTGTTCCGAATTGAACAAGTTCACCATGATGAAACACTGCAATTTTATCACAAAACCGACAGCTTGACAGGCGATGTGAAATATAAATTGCCGTTTTCCCGCTTGTCAATTTAGAAAACTGTCTATAAAGTTCAAATTCGGCGTACGGGTCAAGCGCCGAGGTCGGCTCGTCCAACACGATTACAGGCTTATTTCGGTAAAGAGCGCGTGCCAGCGTTAATTTTTGCGCCTCGCCGCCCGAAATATTTACGCCGCACTTATCACAATCGCGGTAAAGCACTGTATTTAAGCCGTATTTTTTTGTAAAACCAACTTGCTCCAAACACGTTTTAACGCGGTTATCGTCAAATTTTTCGTTCACCGCAATATTTTCGCCCAAAGGCAAGGAAAACAAATAGGAATCCTGAAAAACCACGGAGAATAAATTCTGATATTCGGTTTTGTCAAACGATGAAATGTCTGTATCGTTCAACAAAATCTGCCCGCTGTTTGGCGCATGCAAACCGCAAAGGAGCTTTACAAACGTTGTTTTGCCCGAACCGTTTTCGCCGACGACCGCAATTTTTTCGCCTGCATGAATTGTTAGGCTGAAATTCCGTAATGCAAGATGGTCTGCGCCTTCATAAGAAAAATTAACATTTTCAAATTGAATTTGTTCCAATAGCTTAGGGCAGCGAACAGTTTGCTTGTTTTCCGTTTTTGCCATTTCTAAAATGCTGTTGTAGAGCTCAGTACGCGGTGATAAAATTTTCCAATTACCATACATTCCGGTAAGTGTGCTCAGCGCTTTTGTCACCTGTGTAAAGCACGCGATATAAGCGACAGCATCTCCAACAGCATAAAACCCGCCCGCACATTTTATTCCGGCGAGCAGCGAAAAGGCAAACAGAATAGCCGCAGAAATCAAGTCATCAAGCGCTAAGGTCCAACTGTTTCTGTCAGCAATTTTTTGCTGCAGAGGGACGCCTTTTTTAAACATTTCGCTGTTTATCTGTTCCAGTATAATCGGTGCCTGGTTAAAAATCCGTATTTCTTTTCCTGTTTTATAATTGCAAACAAAATCGTTATAATAAGAAAAGATCAAATTATGCTTTGCGTATTTGTTGCGCAGCAAAACATTTCCTTCTGCAATTTTACCCTTTAACGCAAGGAGCAAAAGTACAAAAACAAGGGTTAAAACAATTAGAATAATCCCAAACCACATAGAATCAATAACCCCTGTTTCGCCGGCAATAATAAAACTTTTAAAGAAAGGAACCAGCGAAATCAGCGCAACAGAAAGACTTAAAGCCGATTCTAAAAAGTTTTCAATGCTATTGATATACTTATTTAAGATACCGCCTTCGCGTGAAAGTTCATCACGGTGCTGAAGAACTTTTTGTTCTAAAAAAGTGCCTTCAAACCGATTATAATCAATATCCAAAAGCGCCTTGGTAATTTGCGTTTTCTCATATGCGTTCAGTCCATCCTGATTTTCCAGATGTAAGTTTTCAAGCCAATATTTTAAAACGGAAAGCAACATTTGAGCAATAACTGCAAAACCTGCAACAAATAAAACACTTTTTAAGTCGGCATTTTTCATCAGCAGATTGATAATTTTTGCCGTAGCAAAAATGTATATATACGGCGTTATTGCCCGCAGAATTGCAGTAAATACCGCTGTCAGTACAGCGCTTTTTTTATATGAATGTATGTATGCAAGAGCACGCCGGAAATTACTTTTTTTCATATCGCACTCTCCTCCCGATAGTAAAAGCCTTGTACATTATACATATCCCAATACCTTCCGCGAAGCGCCATCAGATCTTCATGAGTCCCTTGTTCCGCGATTTCACCATCACACATAAACAAGATTTTGTCGCTGAATTTTGTAGAGTTCAGTCTGTGCGAAATAAAAACCGATATTTTTTCTTTCGTCAGCCCGAAATACTGTAAATAAAGGGCCTCCTCCGCGAGCGGGTCAAGCGCGGCCGTAGGTTCGTCCAAAATCAAAATCGGCGAATCCTTATAAAGTGCTCTGGCAAAAAGCAGTCTTTGCAGCTCCCCACCCGAAAGAGAGACAGTTTGCTCATTTAACTGCTGCCCTAACTTTGTGTCAAGACCGTTCTTTAATTTTTCAATTTTCTTTGTAAGTCCGACCTTCTCTAAAACCTTATCCACTTTTTGCCGGCTGTATTTATGTGAAAGCGTGATATTTTCCGCTATGCTCATCGGGAGCAATGTATAGTCCTGAAACAAAACGGACAGTCGGCTAAAATAATCTTTTACATCTAAACACCTCAAATCATGCCCATTTATTAAAATTTGCCCCGATGTGGGCGTATAAAGGCCGCATAGCAATTTTATCAGCGTCGTTTTACCTGCTCCGTTTTCGCCTACCACAGCAATACGTTCGCCCTTTTTTATGGTAAAACTGATATGTTTTAAAACCATATTGTTTTCTTCGTAACCGAAGCATACATCGCGGAATTCAACACTTTTAATCTCTTCATTCCGCAAAATTTGTTTTTTTTCGGTTGCTTTCTTATCTAACGCCATAAATTCACAATATTTGCCGCATTCAATTGATATACGTTTCAGACTTGCCACATGTCCGGCAACGCCGTTAATCCAAACCGAAAATCCTGCCGCAAGTTCAAAGCAGAATACAAAATCCGAAACGGCAATCGTTTTCATCAGCACACTCCAAATCAAAAATCCGAATATTGCTGCGTCCCGTACCATGGCGCACAAGGCTTGTAAAACGGTCAACTGTGTTGTTTCAGTGGTAAATTTATGCATGATTTTTAAATATGCTAAAATGCTCTTGTTTAACGTTCGCTTAAGCCATGCCGCCGCCCCGGTCAAGCGAATATCCTTTCCTTTTTCTGAATCGGTTGCCAAACGAAAAAAATAAGAAAATTTCATTTCGCTTTCTACCATTTTGTCTTCCGTTTCGGCAGCAATTTTATTGATGAAATGGTATGTAGCCGATTCTAGTGCGCAAGTTACTAAAATAACAAGAACCAGCAAAGGATGTATCACGCTTAGAATGGATGCATAGGTTAAAATTCCGAACAAACTTTGCGAAAGACCTATCAGTCTTACAACTGCCCACGCACCATCCGAATTGCTGCCTTCAAGCGCAAACCGGCGGCAGCGGTCAAATTTTGCGCGTCCATCGTAGCTCTCTAAAAGCTCATAATCCATTTTCAAAAGTTTTTCAAACGCTTCAATTGCATAATGAATACTGATGTTAAGCTGAAATACCTCCGTTTTTTCGGTTATCAAATGCAAAAGCCAATTCAGCACAGCCGTTAATAGGAAAACCGAACCCAAAATCGCAATAAATACTTCTGCACTTGCCTTATTTGCTATAAGTTCAACAAATGTTTTGTTAAAAAAAGCTGTAACAATCGGGATTAAAATTGCAACCGGAATTTTTAAGAAAGCGACAATTGTGCCCTTTTTATCCCACCGAATCCAATTTTTAGCTATATATATTAAGTTGTTAAAAATATGCCTGTTGTCCATTGCTTATAATTCACCGATTCCTTTTTTGTAGTTCTTTCTTTCTTTATTATTGTTAGCGCTTATAATATGCTTTTAATTAAGTGCATAGCGTTTTCCGTATTAGTATAAAATAAACTGTAACCTCTAGCCTTAGAAACAATATTTCCCACATCTGAATATAATGTAGCCATATTCTTCTTATGTCTAATATTGTTTAAAATCAACACATACAAATTGCTTGTTGAAACTTTATCAATAGTATTTTCACCAAATTTATTATAATGGGGAAAAAGAACAATGTCATTTTTCCTGATGATTGAATCTTGTTATCTATATCTATCAAACAACGGTTTTTCATTACTGCATCATCAGTATACCCAATAACTCCCTGGCAATTATCATGGAGTGCACGAAGAGCCATTGGAAAATTAAATCCCCATACTTTATTTTTGTGTAAATAAATGCAGTCATCATCAAAATATTTTCCATCTTCTCGCTTACATAAATAGTGCGTCAATGTTGACTTTCCAGACATACTTTGACCAATTAAAGCAATGTTCTTCCCACAAAGCCGGACACCAGCACTATGTAAAACAGTGCAATCAAGACAATGAATAATCCAGCTTTCCACTTCATACATTATATCGTGAATATATCTGATCGGAATGGAAGGAAGTGTTTCCAAACGATCTTTGTCAATATATGACATATATGCACACAAATGCGTACTAAAGTGACATACCTGGTAAAGCAATAAATCGTGTTTTTCAAGTTCAAACACTGCATTTATATCAAGAAAATTAGATGTACATCTTTCGTAAATTTCGTCTTGATTTACATCCGGATAACGCAACTTGTTTAATATATTCTTATGAATCTCTATCACAATACACATATTATTTACGTCTTTATAGCACTCAATGTGATTCAAGTTTAACTTATTAAAATATCCATTAGAATCAGGCTCGTAACACTCTCCCATATATAAATAGTACCTACTTTTATATTGCTTTTCGAGGCTATACCCTTGTGAAATCAAAAGATTTATAACTTTATTAACATCGTGCGTAAAAATATCTACATCGTTAAACAACCTTTCCTCCGGATTAGTATAATAGTTATAGGCTAAAGAAAGGCCTTTAAATAAAACGATTTTCATATCAGAAGAAGCAAATTTCATTATATTGGTTAATTCGCTTAAAAATAATTTATTTTTTTGCATTTGTATATTGCATGTAAACGCGCGAAACAATCGTGCCTCTCTGCTTAATAAATCTTCAGGAGCCAAATTATATAGCTTGTATTTATGCACAATTTCATCTGTATTCATACTTAAACGAACTTTTTCTTGTTTTATGAAATTTTGCAAAGTATAAACCTCGTTCTCTATTAATCTTGTCACCCCTTTGTATTTCCATGTGCCTATTTTTTAAAAACAAATATATATTTTGAATACAGCTTATCAAAATCTTTACGCATACCATTTTGCTTGCGCGTTAAACATTTCATAGTATTTTCCCCTATTGCTCATCAATTGTTCGTGTGTGCCTGTTTCTGCAATTTTTCCGTGTTCTAACACGATAATTCGGTCTGCCAACCGTGCAGAACCGATTCTGTGGGTTACGAGGAAAAGCGTTTTGCCGTCCGAATTGCTAATGAGCTTTTCAAACAGCTCTCTTTCCGCAACTGCGTCTACAGCCGCTGTTGGTTCGTCAAAAATTAAAATCTCCGAATTCGGAAATTCAGCGCGCGAAAGCGCGAGTCTTTGCCATTGTCCTTCGGATAACTCTGTTCCGTCCAGTTCTTTTCCCAGTTTTAAGTCGAGCGGCAGTTTGCCAAGTCCGTTTTCGGAAAGGATTTTTGAAATTTGCGCGTCCTTATCTATGTTTTTAATGTCACTCAGCACAACATTTAATTTAACGGTTGCGCAGTATTTTACATAATCCTGAAAAAGTGCGGAAACACTGCAACGATTATACGGAAGCCCGTTCCATAAAATTTTGCCTGTCGGAGAATATAAATTTGCCAGAATCTTGCACAGTGTTGTTTTTCCCGAACCGTTTTCGCCCACAATGGCTATTTTTTCGCCTTGCTTTACCGAAAAAGAAATATCATGCAAAGCATTTTTCGTTTGATTCGGATATTTAAACGACAGGTGCTCGGCGGCAACCGAATCAAATGTATCTGCCGTATGACAATTTTGGGGCGGTCCCTCTTTTACTTTCATAAACGCAAGGTAATCGTTAAAGAATAAATAGGATTCCTGCATGGAATTTAAATTGTTTAAAAACAAATCATAAGTCGTTTGCAGTGATCCGAAAGACTTTAAACATGCACCTAGTGAAGTGATTGAGATAGCCCCCATGCTGAAAAAAACAACGGATAAAAGCGTTCCCAATCCGTATCCGATTACCCTGAAGCTTTCAATAAGCAAATCTAGCTTAAAGTGAGTGTTGTAAAGTTCCAGGAGTTCTTTGCAGATTGTTTTTTGCAAGCGCAGTCATTTGTCTTTGAAAAAGCCCGAGGAATTATACACCCGCATTTCTCTGGCACTGCTTAAATGCAAAAACAGCGACCGAAAATAATCTCTCATTCTTAGTTTTGCGGTCTGACCGTATTGATAATTGTAGGTTGTTTTTCCCTTTTTGCAGTAAATAATTGTTGCGGGCAGGACGGAAAGGGCTGCCGCAAGAACAAACCAGAATGAGAACGTCCACATGGTAACCGTCATGGTCAGTATGGATATCAGCAGCGCCGGCGTCTGATACATGTAGTTTAACAAAAGTATGGGCGTGTTTGAACTGACGGCTTTTTCCGCCCGCATAAAAGCGTTGTAAATATCATCATTTTCAAATTCAATAAAAGGAATTTTAGATGCTTTACCACACAAATTTTCTTTTAGACTCATGGTTATTTTTTGCCGGTATCCAAACACGCGGTCGGGCATTCTGCTAAGCAAAAGTAAAGCGATTTCAAGGCTTTGCAAGGCGAAAAACACACCTATCGGAAACCATATTTTCTGCAGGGAAGCACCGCTTATAATACGGCTGATACCTTCAAACAGCATTTTCCACGCTAAAGGCATTATGCCGGCAATAAGCGCATTAAATAGGTAGGTTAGCCCCTCAAAAACCGTAAGAAAGGGGTGCGAAACAAAAATCAGTTTATAAGTATTCCAAAGGAGTTTTCGGTTTTTCCAATAATCATTCATTCCGTAACCCTCCTTATTTCATATACCACTGCGCCTGCGCAGCAAACATTTTTGCGTATTTTCCGTTTAAACGCATCAGCTCATCATGCGTGCCGGATTCTTTAACGCGTCCGTTCTCCACAAACAGAATTTTGTCTGCCATTTTGACAACTGCCAGTCTGTGTGAAATAATAATGCACGAGCGTTGCTTAAACATCTCGGAGAAGCTTTCATAAATCTGGCTTTCCGTTTTCGGGTCCAAAGCGGCTGTCGGCTCGTCTAAAATCAAAAATTTACTTGAAGAATAAAGACCTCGTGCAATGGCGATTTTCTGCCCTTCGCCCCCCGAAAGTTCGATTCCGTCCGCATATAAGCGTCCGATTTTTGTGTGCAGTCCGTTCGGCAGGCGTTCGATCATATCCGTTAAATTCGTATGAGATAAAATATTGGAAATTTTTTCGTTGTCTGCGGGAATGCGGCTGTCAGAAACCAAAATGTTGTCTTCAATGCTTGTCTGATAAATCGGATAGTCCTGGAATACTGCGGTAAACAAAGACACTTTTGCTTTGTAGGATAGCTGCTCAAGCGTTATGCCGCCAACTGTAATTTCGCCGCTGTCCACTTGGTACAGACCTAAAATCAGTTTAATGATGGTTGACTTTCCGCACCCATTCATGCCGACGATTGCCGTGTTCTCATCGGGCGAAATCACTGCGGAAAAACCTTTTAAGACAGGGCTGTCCACCCCGGGATATGTAAAAAACACGTTGCGGAATTCTATGACTGGATGTTCTATCTGTTCGACTGTCCCTTCCTTCGCCTTAGGGCAGCTTACAATCAGCTCATAGTCTTTCCATATATTATTTTTTTTGCTTATGTCTGACAAAGACAGCGGAATTTGCCAGGCGGCGTATCTTGTTAAAGTCGGCAGAGCTGTAGCAAGAGCGATAACTCGGGACATTTCTATTTCCTTTCGAAGTGCCAAAACAATCAGCAAAGAAATGCCTGCAGCCGTAATCAGCAGGTTCAAAAGCTGTGAAACAATTCCGTTCAAAAATCCTTTCCGGGTAACTTTAAGTTCCTTTTTGATAGCCTTATCGCTGAGTAAGTGAAATCTTCCGATTAAATAATCCGAAAATCCAAATAATTTCATTTCTTTTAATGTGGCTTTGTTGGTGAACAAATTGCCGATATAGCTTGCCTTTCTTTGCTCTACGGTTTGGCTGACCTGTACCCGTCTTAGTTTTTTCACTTCGCTTAATCCGAATGCTGCAGATACTGCAAATAAAACTAAAATTGCAGGGAGCGTCCAAGCGGAAACCGAGAAGAAAACGAAAAGATAACCGACTATGGAAATGCAGCAACTAAACAGCCGTAGCAGGGTGATGTATGTATCGGCTATCAAGCTTGCCGGAGCGGAAAAGCGAGCGATGGCATCCCGTATATCAGGCTCTTCATAACAAGCATATTCCAAATGAATGAGCTGATTTAAATAGTCCGATTCAAAGTTAACCGAAAGCGTGTTATTCAGCTTAAGCGTTGCATATTTCAGCAAATGCTTGCCCGCAAGACCCGCAAGCAGCGGCAAAAGCAAAATAAGAATCAGTATCGGCGCAAATGCTTTGTGTTGTATTGAAACCAAAACACGCTCTAAGATGAGCGTTTCCAGTGGCGGTATTGCGCCGGAGATGATAAAACTAATGAGAATCAGAATGCTGTATAACCTGTCGTATTTAAAACATACGGCAACCGATTTGAACGGCTTTTTTAAGACATCCGACATCGCTCATCCCCCTTTTTATGAATTAAGTTTTTAAAAATGTTTTCGCAAAAATCCGCAAGATAATGTACACTTTTCTTTTCCGGCAGAAATTCATATTCGTAAATCAAAACATTCTTAAGCAAATTATTTAGCAATTTATAATTACGTTCTACACCGTTGTCGAGATAGAATGGAATATAATTAGAATAAAAAATTTGTTTAATAATGTATTCCTTTAAATATATCTTTTTCATTTTCTTCTCTCCTTTCTTGTATTTTCAAATGTTGATACCAACATTCAAATCTTATTAATTAGCTCCGAATTTTCCCGAAAATATGCAGGCAATAACGACAAAGATGTTGAACATACTCCCACTGAATAAGAAAATGCATATTGTTCTATACCAGACACAATAATAGACGCCACAATTGTCCCCCCTATAAACACTGTATATACTCGACTCATTTTCTTAAAATGTCTTTTTTCATTTATCGTTAATCGTTTATTATTGTCAACTGGAGCAAGTACCCAAATTATGACAACGCTGAAAAGTTCAATTCACAATACTATCCACAGATGCGTACTATATGCGCAATAATGGTATACAGCAATAAAAAGCAAATGATTTAGTTCAAAAAGAATATGGCATCGAATATATGTTTTTGCATTCCACAAATATTCGTTAAACGCAGGCATTACGGCAGCCTCCTTATAAGTTCATTTCCCTGCTCTTTGAGCCACTTCTTATGTTGCTCGTATTCAGGACAAAAGCGCTCCACAAGCTGCCAAAATTTTTTGGAGTGATTCATTTCTTTTCGGTGGCATAGTTCATGAACAACCACGTAATTGAGCACCTCTTTTGGGCACAACAACAAAAGGCAATTAAAATTAAGATTGCCTTTTGAAGAACAGCTTCCCCAACGGGATACCTGATTTCTTATGCTGATTTTACCATAGGTAACGCCCATTATTTTTGCATAGGTTTCTACACGACCTGGTATAAGCTCTAAAGCTTGGCGCGCAAGATCACGGATTTCCTCTTTCGTAAATTTTGGAAGAAGATTTTTCTTTTCCTGTTCATTTCTTGCCTGAACCTTTTGTAATGTCTTTTCAATCCAATCGGATTTTTCTGCAACAAACCGCCGTATTTCCCTGTCTGACACAAACAGCGGCGCACGGACAATAATCCGCAAATCTTTTTTAATTTCTATAACAAGAGTTTTCCTCTTGCTCTTTATAATTTCAATATTCATTGTCCCTCAAACATGAAAATTTTATGGCTCTAATAATAACTTTATCCAATCTGCTTAATTGTTGACTTTGATTTCCTCGATTGACCCGTATGCTTTTCTGCGCTCGGGCTGCGCTTCGCAGTAAAGAGATCATTTTCGTTATCCTGTTCGTTCCAATCTCCAACTCTTATAATTTTTTTACATATGATTGCTTGTATAATAAAACAAAAACATCTCTATTAAAACTTGTTTACATGTCTTATCTTGGTCATTCATTTGGCTAAAAGAGAAAATACTATTTTTGCAACAAGTTATTTAAGTGCGTCCTGCCATTCTTTTTCTTTAAAACCAACAAGCACAAAGTCCTTGCCAACGACCAATGGCCGTTTGACAAGCATACCGTCTGTTGAAAGTAATGCGCACTGTTCGTCTTCTGACATATCTTTCAGTTTTTCTTTCAGGTTTAATGACTTATACAAAAGTCCGCTTGTATTGAAAAATTTCTTCAAAGGAAGTCCGGACATTTTATGCCATGTCTTAATTTCATCCAGGGTTGGATTGTTTTCTTTAATATTGCGGAACGTATATTCCTTTTTGTTTTCATCAAGCCACGCCTTTGCCTTTTGACAAGTTGTGCATTTAGGATAACACATAAAAATAATCATTTTTCACACTCCTAATCATTACTGTTCGAAACATAATAAAGTTTACGCTATTTTAAACATGTCCTGTTATTCATTTTCAATATAAATACACAATGATTAAATTTGAAAAGCGCATAATTTGTTCAGCGTTTGCCGGATATGCTTTGGCATCTGTTTTTCACCTTGTCCTTTGGATTGGTATTGCAAAATAGCATTATTCCAGTCTGCGCATAACATCATTAAAAACTGCCCCTATACTATCTCTAAATACTAAACCCGCATGATTGTCAAAATTGGTGGCGTCCCGGTTAACAACTACAATATATTTCCCTTTAAAATATTGCACAAAAGATGCCGCGGGATATACTGCAAGAGAAGTTCCGCCGATGATAAGCATGTCTGCGTTCTCAATATTATCAATTGCGGCCTCAGCAACGCCGTCATAGAGCATTTCTCCATATAATACAACTTTTGGCTTTGCTAATCCGCCGCAGAAACTGCATTTTGGGACTTCCCCTTTTTTTATTTGCTGCAAAACTTGTGCAGCATCCAGCATTTTATTGCAGGCATAACAATAAAACCGTTTGGCTGTTCCGTGCAGTTCAATTACATTCTTACTGCCCGCCTTTTGATGAAGCCCGTCTATATTCTGCGTAATAACCGATTTCAGCTTTCCTTTTTGCTCAAGCTTTACTAAAGCTTCGTGTGCCTTATTGGGCTGTGCATCCACCATAAAATATTTGCGATAAAAATCATAAAAAATATCCGGATGTGCCTTGAAAAAATCGATACTGAGTATTGTTTCGGGCGGAACGCCATAATCTTTTACTGTATGATACAGCCCGTCTTTACTGCGATAATCTTTCATGCCGCTTTCTGTAGAAACACCGGCACCTCCAAAAAAAACGATACGATTGCTTTGACGGATCATATCTGCAAATTGTTCTATGCTCATATTTACACCTCTGCTACTTAAAAACAAATATCCTATTACATGCTTT
Organism: uncultured Clostridia bacterium; assembly: GCA_944388555.1. Lineage (GTDB taxonomy): Bacteria > Bacillota > Clostridia > RGIG6154 > RGIG6154 > RGIG6154. The sequence goes on along the minus strand of CALXJH010000221.1, from coordinate 23,678 downwards.
CTCAAATTTCTTTATACAAATCCACCAGATTTTATGATCGTAAACAGAAGGTTATAAACCTTCTCCCTGCCTGCCAAACAGAAGATTCCAACAATAAACTTTTTCTGCCTGAAGAATACTTCCGTATGTGTGCGCAATTTTTTATCATTCCTCTGCCTCTTCGTCCATCGCCTCTATCAAGAAGCTGACCGGCCGAAAACCATCATTGCAGGCAATCATTGCAGATGCTTTATTTTTCATCCATCCGTCATAGAAGTTTTCTGCGCCATGGGATAGCGCCATAACGAATGCAGACATGCTGTCCCACGCACTCTGACACATGCCTTCCGGCTTCTGCCATCCATTTGCAATAAATATCTGCCCTTGCTTCATATCACAGGGATGTGCTATGGGATTTTCGTATTTTTCAATCAAATCCGCATAACATGCTATTTTCATAACTGTAATTTTGCATTTTTTCATTATTTTCTAATAATTCCTTTCAAGGTTTGTTTGATGCATATTATTACGCAAGCTCCTTGTGATTAACTCAATCCGTCATTGTATCTGCCGCTTGAAAAGTAAAGAGCTCAGGCGTTTGCAAAGGCTTGATTGTCTCAAAGCTTTCCCATAACATAACTTTTCCTGTTGTCCATTGCTTATCGGCATCAAAAACGAGATTTGTCTGCTGCAAACTTTTTCTTGCCGGAAGCGGTGTCTCCAACTTCCGTGTTTGTACATCCACTATTTTACCCTGTGCAGCATAAAGAACCACAAGCATGACACATTTTTCCAACAAATCGTCCGTTCTGTTCTTTAAGGTAAAGGATATCGTGTTTCTGTTCACATTTAAACCAGAGATATCTAAATTTCCTGTACATACCTCTGCCTGGTAGCTCTTTACTTCACGTAAATCAACTTCGCCCAACCCATTGAAAGTCTTATCCGTAGTTAATATAATGGCAGCTACGCTTGCACAATTTTTATTTACATCCAGCAGTGAAACAGAAGCCATACCGTTATTGAGTGCAATTTGCCCAGCTAAATCCCAACTGTATGCGCCGGTTGTTTGAATGTCGGACGCTGCATTGTAATCTCCAATGTAGTTTGGGAGTTCTATCCCGTTGACACCGATTTTACAGGAGGAATTTCCTGCAGCATTGCTATCATTCTTTGCCAGCGCCCACACATAATAAACACCGTCTTTGGGAATCTTTATTTTTGTGCTCGCCTCCTGTGCATGCGCGGAAATGTCGGATAAACCTTCCAATACAATGTATCCGCCATCTTCGGTCCGCTTCCATGTACCCATATCTGTAAAGAAATCTCCGGGCATAATCAAAAGATTGGTCTCGCTTTCTGCTAATCCAAAACGTGAAAGCACTATATCTTCAAGCACTTTGCGCTCTGCTTCCTGTACGGAAACCTCTGTTATTTCAGGCAGATATCCCATCTTTTCTATTTTCAAAATATAATTGCCGGGTTCCAGATTTAAAAACGCAAAGCTACCATCCGTTTGATATTTTTTAACCGATAAAACATCGGTATCTTTATTTATAAGCGTCACGGTTATTTGAGCATCTGTATTATCCGATAAAACATTTCCGGATATTTGTGCCGTATACAGCTGCTCTTCATAATCAGACAGAACGAAATTTAACACACTGGTTTCAAAAGCATCTATCTGTTCCGATTTCATTTTTACACCATTTACGGTAACTGAAATTTCTCTTTCTCCCTGAATCAAGCCGTCTAATGTATAATTGCCTTCCATATCGGTTTTTGTAAAATGCGTTTTTCCTGTTTCAACCAACGCACCGGAAACAGCATTGCCATTTTTGTCGGTTACCTTTCCGGTCAACGCTTTTGTACCGGGTTTATTCAAATAGGTTTCGCGGTACCATTGTCTTTCCTGCTGGGATGACTCTCTGTAATCCATAGAATTACTCGGTGTATGCCAAACAATTCCGGAACTTAAATTCAATAAGGGATAACCCAAACTCGGTATCAAGGTTGCCCAAGGGTAAGAGCCGTTATCCACAATCATTGCTGCGCGGTTTAAAACTCTTACACCCCGCTCCTCATAACCAATCTGCGCACCGTTCCAATTGCTTCCATCGGTATGCTGGGTAGCGTGGAATCCAATCCAGGTATCTGCTATTTCGTCATCCATCAGACCAATATAGCCTGTAGAAATAGCGCCTCTGGAAAATCCGGCAATAAGCACGCCGGCAGGATCTCCATGATAGGTTTCTAATACTTCTCTGACAGTTTTCAAGGTATAATCCCTGGTTTTCTGCGCACTTCCCCACGCATTTGTAGCAACGGTATCCGCCTCTGATACAAAGGGAAGGGATATCCAAATATAATCATATCCTTCCGATACGCCGTAACCCATCATGCAATCTTCCGGAAGACCGGTAGAATAGCATCCGCCGCTGTAAAAAATATTACCGTTAAACTCTACGATAACCGGATATTTTTTGTCTGGCAAATCCACCCAGTTTTTCGGTAAATACAATGCGTAATAAAGCTCCTCTGTTCCAACTCGAACCCTTTTTCCTTTTTCAGGCTGTCCTTCCTGCATAACAGGCGCTATCAGTCTTTCGGAAGGATTATAATGATCCGTATAAACGCCCTGCGCCTGTACACTCAAAATTTTTGCTTTCGCACCTTTCTGTGTGCCGGAATTAAAAACGCTATGTATCGCTGTAATATTAGACGGATCAATCATTTTGTTTCTTTGATCCGGGAAGAAAGATTGCACATAAATGTTTTGCGTTTTGGTTTCACCCGGATTTATAGAAATGTAGTCGGGCCCGGTTGCCTCTCCTTGATAGTATCCAACACCTCCAATACCGCCCCAACCGTCAGAAACAGCCCAGGTAGAAATAGAAAATGGCACGCTGCCCACATTTTCGTAAGTTACAGCTAGCACTTCATAGCCGGATAGATCAAAAAATCCGTCTGCCGGTCTATATTTGACACTCGGATACCTGTCTCCTCTTACAGTAAAAGTAAAGGGGTCTTCTGCGTCTATCGAAACACCATCTATCACCATTCCGTCACCTGATAGCACAAGCGGCGTACTTGGAATCACAGTCAAAGTAAACGTTTTTGTTTGTGTCTGCTGTCCTTCTTTTGAAATAAATGCAGTCATTGTTACAATTTCCTTTTGGGAAAGCACAGACGAAAAAACTTCTCCTTGCGCTGAAACGACATCCGGCTTATCGGATTGCCACGAGATTTGGGTACCATTATATCCAACTTGCGGCAGAGATAAATCCTGGCTTACATAATCCAAATCCACATTTGGAATCTGTAATAAATGTTTTTCTATTTCCGTATCCGAACCGCCCGGTATTTTTTCAAGCATGATACTGTCTACGCGGGTATTGGTGCTGCTTCTTCCTGTCACCATTAAATATTCCGTTCCGTCCCCTGAAAAAAGATAAAATCCTAAGGTGGAGAATCCATCGGCTTTTGTTGCATCAAAAATAAGATTGTCTGTACTGTTTTGGTGGAAGATTTCTATTTCTGTCTGCGGATTGGAAGTTGTAGACAGCGAATAAAACGACACTTTATATAATCCGGAAGGAATGTTTTCTATTTTAAACTTGGCTTTAGCAGAAGAATCGGTGGTATAAATCGTTCCCGAACCGCCATATCCTTTAAGTCCACTTACGATCCAATTTCCAGAAGTTTCAAACTTTGCAGTATCTTCATTGTTTATAATAATTGGCTCTATGCTTTCCGGAATTTGAGTCAATGCTTTATCTGTTGATACCAGCTTAATTTTAGACGCCATGGTATACCCTCCTCCTGATGCTATGATGGAAACTTTTTCGTTCCCGTCATCCGAAAAATCATAAACACCTAATGAAACATCCGTATAGTTTACATCTCCCGCACTTTCGCCGGGTACAGCAGCACCCGAAACCGCCGCTGCCGCTTCACTTTTTTCCCAAGATGCAACCGCGTATTTTTGATTCAGGTACACTGTGGCTGTTTGATTGCTTGCCGTAAACTCAATTTTTGCGTTTAAATCCCATGCGGCATGAACGGTAGGCCGTGTAGCATTCTCTACAAATAGTTCATACCGACCTGGCTCCAGATTTTCAAGCATATACGTAATACGGCTTTCCGCCCTGTTGGCAAAATAAACCTGGCCGCTTCCATATCCTGCGACATTCGACCATGCATCATCTTTCATAATCCGCGTATCCCCTGGTGCAATTACATATTCATCTGACAGCTCCACGAGTTTGATTTTAGATGCCATGGTATAACACCCGCCGGACGCTTTTAAAACAACGGCGCCCGTTGCCTGATCCGAGATATCATAGCTTCCGAGAGAAACATAGGTATATTTCACATCCTGCGCCTCACTTCCGGGCGACACCGCACCGCTTTCTGCCGCAAGCGCCTCCTGACGGCTTGAAAAAACTGCCGCATATTTTTGGTTCAAATACTTCGTATCAGAATTCTCGCCATTCATTACTGTAACTTCTGCCGCCAAATCCCATGCGGCATGAATGGTAGGCCGTGTTACCGTTTCTATAAAATTTCATATCTGCCGGCAGGTACTTCCGGAAACTGAAAGGTTATAGTGTCTCCGGGTGTAGCATTATAGTAAGCGTAGTCGGGACCATATTTAGAGGGCGTCCATGTTCCGCTCAAAGAAATCAGAGGACTATCGGAATACACCACATATTCTGTCGCTGTCGCTTGGCTCAAAGGCATAAAAGAAACAACAAAAACTACACACAAAATAAAACACATCCACTTTTTAAACATCCCCTGCAATCTCCCCTCTTTTTTACCTAAGAACAGCCTGAAAAACGATCTAAACGACTGTTTTATCTATTACTTTATAGTATAACAGATATGAAAAAAAAAGCAATAATAAAATATATTTTTAATACAAAAACAGCACCGCAACAAAATCTGTTGAAGTGCTGTATAAAACCATTTCTTTTCCTGTATGAAAGACGTGATTCTCAAAAACTATTTAAGCGAATAGCTGTTATTGATTAAACCTGTGCTGTAGGCAAATAAAACATCCTGGTCATTTATGTCGATGAATTCTCCTATATAGTCGCTTGCTATATAGCGCGTATCAACAACCGTAATTTTCCTATAATTCTGCGTAAAGTAAGGTGCAAGCGCCGATCCGTAAGAATCACGGAATATAATCAATTCTTTATCAGAATCCGCATACGGACTTTCAATCGTCAAAAGTGCCGCAGGTCCGGATAAGAATAAAGAATATTTGTCATAATCTTCCTCTGCCTTCTCAAAATCGTATATGCCTGTATAAGCATTTGTCTCAAAGTTATAAACCGAACAATTGTCTATGACGTCATTGGTAAGGTAATACAGCGTATCCTTCTGTGTTGTCGCCGCACTCTGAGATGCAAACACCCCTGAAAACGGTCCATACGTATTGATTGTATACGTTCCGCTTGGCTGTACATGCATTGCATTTGCCAGTGTTTGATATACTTTTGATATTTTTTCCTGCCGCCAATGTGAATCCGTGTAGTAGTAATCTTCTGCAGCAAGCTGATCAAAAATAGGGATATACTGTATTTTTAACCCCTCTGTTACCGTACTTTCAAGCAATTTATAATCAATACTCGGATACCCGTTTTTTGCGGCTATATAATAGTTTTTATCCGGGATAATCGTAAAATACACATTGTTTCCGGCATTCTCAAAATAAGTTTGATAAATATGATTGGTTTTGTCTATGATATTTTGTACCGAGTCAGTATTAAATGGATATTCAAGCTTGGATATGTGATCCTCCGCAAAATACAATCCACCGATGTCTTTCTGCATAAAAATATCATATTGAAAAAATGCATTTAGCTTTCTGAATCCTTCTCTTAAAGGGAACTGATCACTTATATACTTATCAAAATTATCCATGGCTGCGCCATCTGAAACAGAGGCAAAAGTAATCTCCGGAAAGGAAGCAAGTTTTCTTCTTTCCGAAACAGAAATTTCATCTGGTTCTTTTAATACAGATGCCACAAAAAACAAGCAAATAAATAAAATAAAAATGATAGGCGTAATTTTATTATTCATAAGTCACCTCTCTTTTTTAAGTTGCAAATCTTAAAATCTAAAATATAGGAAAGGATTAAATGACCCTTCTACCAGGTAGGCTGTTGAGAAAATCAAAAGCAAAAGAACAACAACCGGCTCTGTCCATCTTACCGCTTTACTTCGTTCAATTTTTCCATAAAGCGTTTTAATAAGCGGTGTAGAGCCGACAACCGCAATTAAGAAAACAATAAAGTAACTCTTTAAATAATACACTGTAACGTCATTTATAAATGGTATTTTACCAACAGAGAACATAGCAGGTAAAACCTCTTTGGCATTACCGCTGAATATTACAAAACTGATCAATATAAAGAACAACACATATACATGCTGAAAGAAAGAAGGTGCTTTCTTTAAATATTTGCCAATGAGCAGTTTTTCGACTACCAAGAACAGGAAGAAATATAAACCCCAGATAATAAAATTCCAGGCGGCACCGTGCCAGAAACCGGTAAGAAACCACACAACAAAAATGTTAAAAATCCATCTCTTAGCCGATACCCTGTTCCCTCCAAGCGGAATATACACATAATCTCTGAACCATGTTCCCATTGAGATATGCCATCTTCTCCAAAATTCGGAAATACTTTTTGAAATGAACGGGTAATTAAAGTTTTCCGGAAACGAAAATCCAAACATCTTCCCAAGGCCAATTGCCATATCGCTATACGCTGAAAAGTCAAAATACACTTGCAATGTATAGGATATCGCATAAACCCAGTAAAACAAAATGGATTTATCCGTTACAGATGAAAAAATATTCCCAAAATCACCTAAAACGTTGGCAATCAGAACCTTTTTAGCAAGCCCTACTACAAAGCGGCATACACCATAAGACAAATTCTGCATGGTATGCTTTCTGTGGTTTAACTCATGCTCAATGGTTGCATAACGCACGATTGGTCCTGCAACCAATTGGGGAAACATGGTAACAAATGTTGCAAAAGAGAGAAAATTCTTTTGCGCTGCCACATTTCCCCTATATACGTCAATGGTATAGCTCATCGTTTGAAAGGTGTAAAAACTAATTCCGATAGGCAATGATACATTCAAAAGCGGAATGTTTGCACCTAAAAGGGCGTTAATATTCTCAACAAAGAAATTGCTGTATTTAAAATAACCTAAAAGCCCTAAATTAACTACCAGCGAAACAATAAGAGCAGCAATGGATATTTTTTTGCTTTTTCTGTATTTTTCTATTATTAAACCACATAAGTAGTCGGTTATTGTGGATATTACCATAATCCAAACCAGCCACTGTTCCCCATAGAAGTAAAATACTAAACTGGAGATGAGTAATACAATATTTTTCAATGGTCTTGGCATTATAAAATATAATACGATTACAATGGGTAAAAAATAATATAAAAATACTAAGCTGGAAAATACCATATTTGCTGCTCCTTTTTAAATGAGTATTATCTGTTTACTCGTGCTGTACATGCATTATTCGTTACAGTTTTAAATGCTTGGTAAAGATTGTCTGCCGTCTTGGATTCTGCCATTACCAACAGAACATAATCACCGTAGGTAGAAGTAAATACGCTTTCTGCTTCTACGCAGATCCATTTTCTCGGATCTACACCGCTGCGGATAGAGCTTGCTACTGTAGCCGCAGAAGTGTTCTTCACTTTTACTGCACAAAGAGAATATGCAATAGAACCGATCAGAGATTCAGAATATACAGCCTCTTCTATATTGCTTGCGCTGCTGAGGCCCAAATAATACTTAAGCTGATAAGAATCGGATAAGTTGATTTGTGTGGTAGGAGATACTCTGATTTCAAAATTACTTGTATTTGCATATATCTTAGATACTAAGTCTGAAAGAGAATCAAATGCTGGTTTTTCCGGTTCAGCAGGTTTTTCTTCAGGCTGGGTCGGTTGTGTAGGTTGTGTAGGTTGTGTAGGTTGTGTAGGTTGCGAAGGTTGTGTAGGTTGCGACGGCTGTGTAGGTTGTGTAGGTTGTGTTGTTGTAGGTTTTTGTGTTTGTGTCTGTGTTGTAGGTTTCTGCACAGACTGATTATTGGCTGCCGTATCATTTTTTTGCGCAGTGTTATTTTTGTTATCTTCTTTTTCATTTGCTACAGGTTTTTGTTCCTGCTTCTCCTCTTCTTTGGTGTCCGTGTCTTTGTCTTCTTGTCCTACTACGAGTTCTTGTTCTTGTTTTTGTTCCTCTTGTTTTTTGTTATCTTCGTCCGTATTATTACCGCAGCTGACAATAGATAAGCTCAGCATCAATACCAACAAAATTGAAATTATTTTTTTCATTTGATAAAACCTCCTTTTATCAATAATACCTCTAAAAAGCCAAAAAGGTTGCAAAAAAAATTTTTTTTAATGCAAAAACCGTCAAATACTGAAAATTTGACGGTTTTTATGCAAATTTTTGTGTCAAAGCACAATTAAAAAGCAGAAAACAAATATCTTTTCATAATATTTCTTTATAATCACGAAACGGGTTTCAAAACAAATCATAAGCAGACTGTTTTTTATACACCGGAGTAAGCAGCAAATCCTCCGTCAATAGGCAAGATGATTCCATTGACAAAAGAAGAAGCATTGTTATCTACCAAATACAGCAATCCTCCTATTAACTCATCCGGCGTTCCGAAACGCCCCATCGGCGTTTGAGAAATGATTTTACGGCTGCGGTCTGTATATCCGCCTTCGCTGTCGAATAATAACGCATGATTCTGCGCAGTTGCAAAAAAACCGGGCGCAATGGCGTTCACGCGTATTCCTGCCTTTGAAAAATGTACAGCAAGCCATTGCGTGAAATTAGAAACTGCTGCTTTTGCTCCGCTGTAAGCAGGAATTTTTGTTAAAGGTGTAAACGCATTCATGGAAGAAACATTCAAGATAACGCTTCCCTTTTTCATATCTTTTGCAAAAACCTGCGTAGGCAAAAGCGTACCTATAAAATTCAGGTTAAATACAAATTCTATCCCAGCCGGGTCCAAGTCAAAGAAAGATATAACTTCCGGATCCATTAGATCCGACGGCTCATAATATTCATGTGACGTAGTGCCTTTCGGGTTGTTTCCGCCTGCTCCGTTGAGCAAAATATCGCAAGCACCAAACTTCTGTTCTACCTGTATTTTTGCTTCTTCCAAACTTTGTTTGTTCAAAACGTTTGCTGCAATACCGATTGCTGTACCCCCCTGCGCAGTAATTTCATCTGCCACTTTTTTGGCTGCGTTAGGATTTAAATCTAAGACAGCCACCGACGCGCCACATTCTGTCAAAGCCTTGGCAAATGCCGAACAAAGCACACCGCCGCCACCGGTAATCACTGCAGTTTTTCCATTTAAATCTACATGAAATGGAACCATATTATAAAAATCTCCTTTCCTATTTCAAAATTCATTCTGTCTAACCATATGTATAAGAAAACTAACTAGAAAGTTTGCAAATGGCTTCCCATAAACCATTTAAATATACGGCACCAAGTGCACGATCATATAATCCATATCCGGGTTTGCCGCTTTCACCCCAAATCATTCTTCCGTGGTCGGGACGCATGGGTCCTTCAAAGCCAACATCATGATATGCTTTTAGAATTTCAAACATATCCAATGAACCTGCGCTGCTTAAATGCGCGGATTCTTCAAAACATTTTTCGCCTGTAATTTTAATATTTCGGCAATGGGCAAAATGAATTCGATCCATACCGCCAAATTCACGGATCATGGCGGGTACATCATTTGCAGGATCCACCCCTAAAGACCCAGAGCAAAGGGTAATGCCATTTGCCGGGCTATCCACGACCTTTACCAAGCGCAGCAAATCTTCTCTGTTAGAAATAATGCGCGGCAAACCGAAAATGCCCCACGGCGGATCATCCGGATGAATTGCCATTTTAATGCCGGACGCCTCCGCAGCCGGAATAATACCTTGCAGAAAATAGGTTAAATTTTCCCAAAGCTGTTCTTTATCAATAGATTTGTAGGTATTCAGCAACCCTTTCATTTGTTCTTTCGTATAGCTTGCGTCCCAGCCGGGAAGTGCTAAATCTCCCGTTTCAGGATTCATTTCCAGTACCGTTTTTTGATCATAAATAAGCGCATTAGAACCATCCGGCAAAGGGAAGGCTAAGTCGGAACGCGTCCAGTCAAATACCGGCATAAAATTATAACATACTACCTCAATGCCACACGCACCAAGATTCTTTAGCGTTTGTGCATAATTGGCAATAAGTCTATCTCTTGAAGAAGCACCAATCTTAATATCCTCATGCACCGGTACACTTTCGATTGTTGTCAAGCACAATCCAGCAGCTTCTACTTCTGCCTTTAATTGCTTAATACGCTCGACAGGCCATACTTCGCCTACGGGTATATCGTAAATGGCAGAAACGATGCCTGTAACGCCTGGAATTTGGCGAATTTTTTCAAGTGTGACCGGATCTGATGCCCCATACCAACGAAAAGTCATTTCCATATATTAAATTCCTTTCTGCAAAGCAAATAATAACACACTCTAATTTTATTTGGATGTATCACAAAAAACCGTTTATCTTAGATAAACGGTTTTTTTCATTAAAAAGTAGAGCTCATATCTACACTTTCAACCGCTTTTGCTTCTTTTTTCACAACTTTTGAATTTGCAATTTTCTCCTGGAGCAATGCGTAAAATTTATCAGGATCCACCGGTAAAGTAACGGTTTCACCAGTCCATGAAGACATATGAATGGCATTAGAAATGTTTAAACCCAAAACGCCTTCTTCGCCGGGTGCAATCAATTCCGCACCATCTAAAACAGCATCTGTAAAGTTCTTCAAAATGCCGTTATGCTGTAAATAAGCCGGCTTTTTGACTGGAACCTGAATTTCCCAAAGTTCGGGTGTACCAAATCCGCCTTTTGCGGTTTTGCAATATGTAACATCATCCACTCTGTTCTGCCAGAATTTCATGCTATCGCCTTCTATTACAATTTTACCCTTTGTACCGGTAATTTCCAATCGGTTTGTTCCAGGAGCTTCACCGGTTGATGTAATATAAGTCGCAGTCATTCCATTTTCATACTCTGCAAATACCGTAACATCATCTTCTACTTCAATGTCATGCCATTTGCCATAATAGCAAGTGCTGCGAATCGTTTTAGGCATACCGCACAGCCACTGCCAAAGATCTAACTGATGTGGGTTCTGATTGATGAGCGCACCGCCGCCTTCTCCGCTCCATGTGCTTCTCCATGTACCGGAATCGTAATAAGCCTGTGTACGGAACCAGTTTGTAATAATCCAAACCATTCGTCTTAAATCGCCCAGCTCACCTTGCTGGATCAGTTCACGTGCTTTAACATACAAAGGATTTGTTCTTTGGTTATACATCATAGAAAATACTTTGCCGTATTTTTTCGCAGCTTCATTCATTTCATTAACCTGCTTGGTGTATACACCCGCCGGTTTCTCACAAATTACATTCATATCCGCTTTAAAACTGTCAATCACCATTTCAGGATGCAGATAATGCGGTGTAGCAACCAAAACAGCGTTAATCTTACCAGATGCCAACATATCCTTGTAGTTCTCAAAATAAGCGACATCTTCCCCTAAAACAGCTTTCGCCTTTTCAAGCTTTGCCTTGTCAATATCACAAATAGCGCCCAGTTTCATGCGAGGAATATCGCCGTTTGTGATGCGTTTTGCATGATCCGAACCCATATTACCATAACCGATAATACCTAAGATAACTTTATCCATAACATGTCTTTCCTTTCAAAAGTATAATATTTTTATTATTTGTTTTATTATACTACAACTTTTTAAAAAAAGCAATACTTTTAACGGAATTTTTCCAATTTCAGTAATATGAATACAAAAAAACATCCCTAAAAAGAGATGTTTCTGTATACGGAAGAAATGATTATGCCAAAAAACAATTAAAAACGCCATATTCTTTTACACTGTAAATTTTGAAAGTTATAAAATAGCGCAAACTGAGCACAATACGGCGGCATAGCTTGCTCTTTTGTTATCGTTTACTACCATTGACTGCTGCGCCGTACGCAACAATCAGAAAAGTCAAAGGTTTCTTTTAGAGATATTTTGTATCAATTTTCAGAAATATAAACTGTTTGCGTCGCATCATCCCAGTCCACAATCAGGCCAAAGCTCTCAGACACTGCACGCAATGGAACCATCGTGCGGTCGTCAAGTAAAACAGGTGGAACATCCAAAATAACCGTATTGTTATTTACAAACATTTGCGGATTATCAATTTGCATAATAACAGTTGTATTTCCCCGCAAAGAAAAAATAGTTTGATCGGTTTCTTCCCAATAAACACCAGCGCCAAGCGCTTCAAAAATAGCACGCATTGGTACCATTGTACGGTCTTGGATTAAACACGGCTGCACATCTGGGAAAGAAATTTCCTCTCCATTCAGTTCAACGCGTACACTTTGTGCCTGAGAAAAAATCGGGAGGCCGGAAATCAAACATAAGCAGAACAGCAAGCATACAATTTTTTTTAAACGCATTTACATCTGTCCTTTCTTTTATAGAATCTACTTATAACAAAACGATAAAAAGTTAGTAAAATACTTTAATATAACTTTACACTATTTTGGTAAAAAAGTCAAGAGATGGCATAAAGCGTTATGTTTGCTTTTTTCCACTATATTATATGGAATGTGTACATCTATCCGGGAATCTGCTATTTCGTAACTTTAAAAAATATATATTTTACATGCATGTCACGCATCGAGAATTAAATAAAAAAAGAACAGCCCTCACGGACTGTTCTTTAATTGCTTGAAAAAATGTTATTACTCTGCAGCTTGTGCTTTTTGTGCCTGGTTCTTAGCAATATATTCATTCATTTCTTCAACATATTGCTGACCACCGGCATCGTACCAGCCCTGAAGAAGTGTGTCATATTCAGAAACCGGAACGGCACCTGTACAAATCTTGGTAATTTCTTCAGCCATCTTGCTCTGATAGTTAATAAACTTAGTTGTAGAAGCAACAGTAGGTGTAAAGCCATTATCTAACTGTTCAACTAAAGTTTCCTGAGAAGTCTGGAATGCTTTATCCAAATAAGGCTTGAAGTATACAAGATCTTTTTCTAATTTTTCGTTACTAGTAAAGTAAGCAGCGTCACCGGCTTTACGAACTACACCAGACGGGAAGCTAGCACCCAATGCCTGCTCACCAGGTTGTGTCTGGATGGTTTCTCTGTAGCCGTCAACCATAGTATATGTAACGCCTTCTTTACCATTTGCGATTAAATCCCAGATTTCATCTGAAAGCAAGAAGTCACAGAACTTAACAAACATGTTAGGATCGGCACATGTTGTAAATACGCACCATTGTCCCCACATCGGTTTGTAATAACCGTTACCAGCTACTACACCATTTGCATCTTCTGCATAGATATAGTCAACATAGGTTTCATTTGTCTGACAGCGCTGACCTTCATACAGATCTAAGATTTTCTTTTCACCGTTGTTTGCAATATGACCAGAGAATTGAGGTGCAACACCCAGTCTGCCTTGATTAAACTTATCGTTAACATCGGATTTCTTTAAAGAAGGACCATCTTTATCTAAATAGCCTGCCTGATATAAGTCAGCAGAATACTGAAGCTGGTTCTTATAGATATCGGATTTCTTTGAATACTGCGGCATCATATAGGTATAATCTTCACCTTCGTAGTTATACCAGCCATAGTCACCATAGAAACCACGCGCGAATTCAATCGGTCCATACTGCTTTGTAGCGTCATCTGCCCAAAGAGAACTACCTAATGTATCATTCTGACCATTTCCGTCAGGATCATTAAATGTCATTCTCTTCAACATTTCTTTAAATTCATCAGCGGTAACCTGTTTCTTATCACGCTCTAAAATATCGCCCATGCCGATTGCTTTTAACCAGTCAGCACGAATCTGAATACCTTCGTTACGAATCAAAGAAGTTCTCGGGATTGCCATAATTCTATCATCGCCAAAGAATTTAACGCCTTCCCATGCACTTTCATAAGTATATGCCATCAAGTTTGGCGCGTTTTCTTCTGTTAAGTATTCGTTGAGTTCAACTACAATACCATTTTCTACAGAATCGATATATGCCTGTGTTGTTGTGGACGGGAATACTGCTGCATCCGGATATTCACCTGAAGCAAGCATCAACTGTAATTTTTCCTGATAACCGGAAGATGCAACATATTCCAGTTCAACAGTGATACCTGTCTGTTGTTTAAACGCTGCGAGAATCTCTTCGTCAATAACAGAATATCCATCTGCACTGCCGATGTTACCGAACAATCTTAAGGTTTTATCGCCGGAAGCATCTTCACCGCAGGCAACCAAGGACAGTACCAAAGCTGCTGCCAGTACCAAAGCTAAGATTTTCCCTAACTTTTTCATTTTTTTCTCTCCTTTTTAAATAAATTTAATTATAATTTTTATTGAAAGATTTTTGCAAAATACAAAAATCTTCAAATCAGTTTAATGTGCGTGTTCGAATCTATTTTTTGCACGCAATAATTCTCACGGTGCTGCTTTTTAGCAGCAGCACCTTATTTATTCATCCATACAAACTTTTTTCTGACCAATTATTCTTTTACAGAACCTACCATCATACCTTTAACAAAATATTTCTGTACAAAAGGATATACAACTAAGATAGGTACTACTGTGATAATAAGCGCTGCATACTGCATGGTAATCGGTTCAACCGTTTCTTCCATCAAGTCTTCTCCCGCGCCGGATACAACGTTCTGAATAGAAGAACCTAAAATGATTTCACGCAGGAACAACGCAAGTGTCCACTTACTGGAATCTTTGATATAGTAGATAGAAGATGCATATGCATTCCATTGTCCAACCGCAACAAACATAGCAAGCGTTGCGATAATAGCTTTAGACAATGGTGCCATAATGCGGAACAAAATATAAAATTCTGATGCACCGTCAATTCTGGCTGCTTCTACTAAACTGTCCGGAATCGATTCCATAAAGTTTTTCATAAGCGTTACGTTGTATGCTGAAAACAGCATTGTAAAGATTAACGCCCAAAGTGTGTTATAAAGATGTAGAGAGCGGATCAAATAGAATGTAGGAATCAAACCGCCGTTAAACATCATGGTGAACACAATAAAGGTCATGATACCGCTTTTACCGCGCAAATCTTTTCTGGAAAGCGGATAGGCCGTCAGCAGATACATAAATAAGGCAATAACCGTGGTAGCCAGTGCTACAAAAATTGTATTTCCATAACTGGACCAAAGGGTGGATCGTCCCAAAATATCTCTGTAGGCACCAAGCGCCCAAGAAGCCGGCCAAATACGCAACGGGTTCTCTAAGTATTCTGCATAACTACTAAAAGATATCGCAAACACGTTTAAGAAAGGATAGAGTGTGATTACAATAACCAAGCCCATTAAAACGAAGTTTACATAATCAAAAAAATACAATTTGTTTTTCATCGCTTACCACAATCCTTTCTGTCCAACTTTTCTTGCTATAAAGTTTGTCGTCATAACTAAGAAGAAGCTTACAACCGATTTAAACAAACCAACAGCAGTAGAATATCCAAAGTTACCTAACATAAGACCCTGTTTATAGGTGTAGGTTTCAAACACTTCGGAAACTTCCAAGTTCATAGAATTCTGGAGCATGAAAATCTGTTCAAAACCATTATTCATAATGGTACCCATATTCAAAATAAGTACAGTAATAATAGTAGACATAATACCCGGAATTGTTATGTAACGCATTCTCTGGAAACGGTTTGCACCATCAATAAGCGCCGCTTCATATACCTGCTGATCCAAGTTGCTCATTGCCGCTAGATAGATAATAGAACCCCAGCCGGCACCTTTCCACATATTGGCAACAACTATAATTCCTCGGAAATACTTCGGTGACATCAGGAACGGAAGTTTTTCGCCGCCCAATTTTTCAATAATGAAGTTTACCATACCATCACTCTGAGAGAGGTATTGCAGAAGCATACCGGAAACAACAACCCAGGAGATAAAGTACGGCAGATAAGAAACTGTCTGCACGAAACGCTTGAAAAGATCCTGTTTGATTTCATTCAGCAATACTGCCAAAATAACTGGTATCGGGAAACCGAAAATCAGATTGTAAAATGACAGGATTACAGAATTCGCAAACACCTCATAAAATCTTTGTTCCTGGAACAGGAGTGCGAAGTTTTCCCAACCTATAAAATCACTGTGAAAAATACCCTTAACCATGTTAAAATCCTGAAATGCAATTACAACACCAAACATTGGCAGGTAATTGTACACCAAGAGATACAAAAGCCCGGGCAAGAGTAAGATATAAAGCCATTTATTTGTAGCTATGTACTTTAAGAGGCTTTTTTTGGGAGCAACATATACCCCTTCAGGGTAAGTCACTTGCACTTTCTTTTGCTTGCTCACTTGTTTTGCCACATCCTTTCAATGTCATAAATTTCTATATTTAATAATACTACATATCTTGTCAAAAATACATGGTGTGAGATTAGAAATTAGCATAAATATATGTGTTTATATTGTTTTTTCCAAAAATGCACACAATTTTTTAGTGATTTTTCACATTATTTCCATAAATTTTCTGTATTTTTAAAGAAAACATTGACTTATAAATTTAATTATGGTATACTGATAAAACTTTTGAAGCGGAGGTTCATAAAAATGCGGTCTACAGCAAAACTATTTTTCAAATACGTTTCCAGTAATGTTTTAGGAATGGTAGGCGTTTCCTGCTATATTCTGGCGGACACATTGTTTATTGCCCGCGGCGTTGGAGAAACTGGCCTAACCGCTCTTAACCTTGCAATTCCGGTATTTAGTATCATCAACGGAACAGGCCTTATGTTAGGTGTAGGCGGCGCAACGCGTTTTTCTCTTTCGGGGAAAAAAGATGTATTTTCAAAAATACTCAGCTGGACACTGATTCTGTCCCTTGTTTATATATTATGGGGCATCTTTCTGTCCAGGCAAACTGCACTATTTTTAGGTGCAGACGCGAACACGGTTTCTTTAACCAGCGAATACTTACGAATTTTATTATTTTTTTCTCCTGCGTTTATGTTAAACAACCTTGTAAGCAGCTTTGTACGAAACGACATGCAGCCGCGCCTTGCGATGACTGCAATGTTAATTGGCAGTTTTACCAACATCTTGTTAGATTATGTATTTGTATTTCCACTAGGACTTGGAATGTTTGGAGCTGCCTTGGCAACCGGCGTTTCTCCAGTTATCAGTCTTTTGATTCTTTCTATACATTTTATAAAAAAACAGAACAGTTTTCCATTTCAGATTTCTACTGTAAAACTTTCTGCGCTCAAAGACGCATGTGCACTGGGACTCCCCTCCTTTATTACGGAACTTTCTTCAGGAATTGTTATTATTGTATTTAACTTCCTGATTTTAAGGCTTGCAGGAAATACCGGTGTGGCAGCATATAGTATTGTGGCAAATATTGCAATGGTTCTTGTAGCTGTTTTTAATGGTGTTTCCAGCGGCTGTCAACCTATATTAAGCAAAGCCTGCGGCGAAAACAATCATTTGCAAATGAAAAATACCGCACGCCTAGGCATATATACCTGTGAACTGCTTGCCGTTCTTTTTTTGCTTGTTTTGTTCTTTTTTGCCGAACCCATCACTTTGCTTTTTAACTCCCAAAACAGCCGAGAACTGACAGAAATCACGGTACAAGGAATTCATATTTATTTTCTATCATTTTTGTTTTCCAGCTTCAATATTTTTATGGCAGCGTTTACTGCTGCAGTAGATCGTCCAAAGTTAGGCTTTTTTATTTCTGCATCTCGGGGGTTCATTGTAATTTTACCCGCTGCCATTATACTTGCCTACCTTTTTGACATGGTCGGTGTTTGGTCCTCCATTGTGGTTACTGAAGCCTGCGTTGCGTTTTTCTCTTTCTTTTCGCTTCGTAAAACGCTGTAGTCTAAATATTGCATTGTAAAAAACCGCAGACTTAAAAGTCTGCGGTTTTTATTACGCTTTTTATTTAAAGCGGCTGAATGGTGCCACCCTTTACTGTCTTAGAAGTTCCATCTGTTCCAATCAATTCTATTTCATATGTAAATACCTTGGTTGGATCATTTACTTTCACAATAAATTCATATGGGTAATTTGTTGTTGAGAGGGTTTCTTTCTGTTCTCCTGCAGTGTACGAAAGTTTTACTTCCGCAACAGTATCCGGTTTGTCGGTTACGTAAACATATGCATAATAGTTGTCAGGGTTCATTTGCAGCACAATGCCTTTACCATTTCCGTGATCAAAATAGGTGGACCCTGTTTCGACTTCTGTGCCGCTTAAAGTATAGTCAAACGCAGCATAAGCAGGCGCTTTAACACTGTCTGCGGTAATTGCCACAGTTGCAATACCTTTTGCCGGCACCGTTACGGTAAACTTACCATCCGTAACATCTATTTCACTCTTATTGCCAGCCTGGTCATAAAGCACGGCTTTACCTGTAACATTGCCGATTTTTTCTCCTAAAGCAGCTGTCGTTGTGACATCCTGATCGGATTGGTTCATTAGTGCAAACGCAACAACACCATCTTTTCTCGCACCAACCCAGTCAATCTGCAGATTTCCGGAATCAAGCACACCTTCATCTATCCACAGCCACATATCTTCTAAGTCATACACAGCTCCCGTCTGGAATCCATAATGGTTCGACGTGAAATAAGCATATCCGCTTTGACGTACGCTTGGAAAATGGATTTTTCCATTTGACCGATAAAAACTTTGGTTAATAATAAAGTCCTCCAGCATTGCCATAAAGGGCGGAATATGGTGATAATAAATTGCTGTAACATCCGGGCCTTCATACGGATAGTTTTCTTTCATCTGTGTACTGGTAAATCCGATATAGCCATAATAA
Organism: uncultured Clostridia bacterium; assembly: GCA_944388555.1. Taxonomy (GTDB): domain Bacteria; phylum Bacillota; class Clostridia; order RGIG6154; family RGIG6154; genus RGIG6154. The sequence continues at coordinate 4,705 of CALXJH010000221.1, read as the reverse complement.
TATCCGGGATAGTTGGAAAATCTTCCCACAACAGCGTTTTCAGCCGCGTTTGCAAGGAAAGTATCCCCGGTATAAGTTGCTATGCGCAGCAAATCTCCCACCCACATACTCATAATCATATTGGTAGAAGACTGATTTCCATAGAAAGTGGAAGCTTGCTCTAATCCTAAACCAACTCTTGAAACCACCCAGTTTTCTACTGTTTCGGTGTAATCGGTTGTATTGTCTTTTCCGACAATGCGCTGGGTATCGCCATACCAGTCGTGTACACCATTTGACGTTGCCTTAATACCATTATTTACCGTCATGGTTCCATATTTTTTATCACCATCTACACCGGGAACCCAAAGAGTTGTAACCAGCCATTTGGCGGCATAGTACGCTGCGTCCAGATAACGCTGTTCTCCGCTTGCCTCATATAAATCCAAAAGTGCCGGAATATTCGGATAATAAGAAATATAAACGAAAGCAGAAAAATCTACCGGTTCGGTCTGCGGTGCATAAACTGTGTCGGTCAAATATTTATCTGCGCTCTCCATTGCACTTTCCAGATAGCTTCGGTCACCTGTATATTTATATAGGTATAAATCATCTGAGAAAGGCGTCATGGAGCTATAGCCGTTGACATTTTGTCCCGCAAGTGTCTGATTGATGCCTGTTTCAAGCATATACGGCACTCTGCCGCGGGTAAGCTCATACATGCCCCCCTTAACATTCATATTCAGACAACTGATAAAGTTGCCGATTGAATAAGGCGTTTTCTCCGCATCTACATAGCCATTGCTCTTTTCTATGCCTTTGCTGTTAAAATGCAGGCTGCCGCGTGTCATAAAGTTTGCGATCGTAGGCAGCGTACGCTGTTCTAAATAAGTTTCATCTTCTGTGAGCAAATAAGTTTGCAGCGCTTCCATAGGATCTGCTACAGAAGTTGTATTTTTGCTTTCAATATTCCAATAAGATTTATCCAAAGGATCCCAGCCGGAAAAGTCTGGATTCAAAGAATATGTTCTGGTATTAAAGATTGCGTCATTTAAAGTGGAATAGGTGTTCTGCCGATAACTGTCTACCCCATATAAATCTGATGCAATGAACGTATAGTTGTCATACCAGTCTGAAACTTTGCTGATGACTCTATATGTATAACTGAAACTGTTTCCCGCAGAAAGTTTAGATTCTTCCGATCCAAGAATAGGTGCGAACACACTGCCGCGATATCCATTATCCGGTCCTTTCATGGCAATCCCGTAAGACGCATCTTTGCGCTTTACCCATTTAACTTCAGTAAATGAGGGATCAACCACAACGCCTTTCGTAACTTTTTCCGCGCTGTACGCATTGTTTTCCGGCAATGTATAGCATCCCATCGGTGTGAACAAATACTGTTCCGTATAAACACCGATTTCATCGTCTACACGTTTGCCCTGCACGCGGAAAGGCGCCAACGCGAAATCAAAAGTTTCATACGCCATTTCATCGCCTTCCCAAGCGCCGATTGTGTAATAACCGTCTTGCGTAAATGTTCCGGTAACAGTAACTTTAGGTGCTTCTGTTTCGTCTGCTATTTCCCAAAGTGCTGTAACAGTCCCTAGATCATTTGATGCGGTAAGTTGTACCGCTTTATCTGAAATAATCTGATAGTCTGTTGGAATAAACCAGGTAGAAAGTCCTGCTCTGAACAATTCAACGCCCGTATATGCCGAATTTTTACCATTTACTTTATAAGAAGTCGAAAAAACATATCGATCCTGTGGTGATGTTCCTAATGCAGCCTCATCCGCGCGAAGAACAATATAGCCCAGTTCTTCTGAACGATTATTTGTTTTCACCCATTGACCATTATAATAGTTGTAAATTTCATTTTGAATAACCTGACCGCCGCTTGTGTTTACTTTATAAAAGTCTACCCGGATCTTATCATTCTGAATGGTAACTGTATCCTGCACGTCGCCTTGTTCTTTGGCATAAGCCGGAAAAACAGGATTCTCCACTTCAGACGCGGAAACAGGCGCAGATAATGCCAGCATTTCACTATATAAAGTAGAAGGCTGATAATTCAAGTCATCTGTCAGCACGATCATGTCACACCGCGCATAGAAACCGGATGTATCTAAAAGCTCAAACGTATGCTCACCAGCTTTCAGTTCTATAGTGCCTGCCTCCTGCCAGTAAAATCCGTTTTTGCGATGCGTACCTAAATTGCCGCCTACTTGCTGTCCGTCGATTGCAACGGCAAATGTTCTTTCGGATGTGTAGCTTGTTGTGTAATCACGGCAATGCGCAAACACTTTATATTCGCCGTCTCGTGCAACAGTTATATTCGCTTTTGCTGAAATCGTTGAAGACGGATCTCCATCCTCAGGCCCTGCCGGGCCGTCAATTTCAGGCGGTACGGCACCACGCAGTGTCCCACAGTCAAAACTTCCTGCCGTTACGCCTTCCAATATCCATGTTCCGGTATCATAAAAACTTTCAGGCGTCAACATAACGATCTGCGGCGGAATTTGCGCCGCAATATAAACGGTTTGTGTGGGATCTTCCCAAACCACGTCAGCCCCCAACGACTCAGATATGAATCTCAGCGGCACCAACGTACGGTCATTGATTAGTACTGCCGGCGAATCCAGCATTGTTTTGACGCCGTCTACTTTCGCTTCATTCTGATTGATGGTGAGCTGTATTTTTTTGCCGTTTCTCGTGCCGGTTGCCGTTTGCGTTGCGTCATCCCATTGAACAATACATCCAAGCGCTTCAAAAATCGCACGGAACGGAACCATCGTTCTGTCATTTATGAGAACGGGCGGTACATCAAATGTCATATACGCCCCGTTTAAGTTTACTGCTATTTCATCTGCAGGCCGATCTGCGTCTTTTTGTATTTCAAAATCAGTCGGTCTGTTTTTTGCAAGATCCGCAAGTGCGAGCAAATTATTGCGTGTCTCCTGTACTTCAAATGCGGTATCGCTCGTAATCACAATCATATCAAACCGACCGTAATTTCCGGTATGGTCAATGATTTTTAATTCCGTTTCCCCCGCAACAACAGGCACTTCAAAGCTTTCCCATCCCCAGCCTAATCCATGTTGTCCGCATTCACGTGCAGCTGTATCGCCTACCTGTACTTTAAACTTTCTGCCACTGTTTGAGGGTGCGTCATTGCTATGCACCATTACTTTGTAGATGCCTGTTTTAGGTATAACCACCGGGAAAACAGCCGGATCGCTTAAATGCTCTCTTCCATCGCTTGCAGACATTACGATCTGACTCATCACACTTCCCATGCTCACTGAAGAAAGCGTCCAGCTTCCAAGATTTGCTTCATTAAAATCCTGTGACGTCACAACAATATAACTTTCCTGCGGATTAAACTCAAAATCCCCCTGTGGTATATTCGGGTTTGCAATAACACCTGTAATATTGCTGGTATAGGAAGCCGACATATTTGCCTTCACCTGGTTTTTCGCGACAGCTTCCGTTTCTTCTGGGACATAAGTAGGATCGTTTGTAATGACAATACCCTGCAAACGTCCGTAATTGTTTTTACTGTCTATAACTTCAACCTGAATGGTTCCGGCATCCATTTCGAGCTTACCGCAATATTCCCATGCCCATCCGTTTAGGCCGTGTGCACCTAGTTCTCGTTCTGTTATGTTTCCATCTACTGCAATTTTGAACGTCCGCGCACCATCTGCGTAGTCTCTGCTCCATGCCCATAAATAGTAAACGCCTTCCTGCGTTAGCTCAAAAGAAGAAATAGCTGGGGAAGTTTTTTCTGGATTTTGTCCGCCAGGCGAACGCAATACAGGAAGAACAGAGCCGTCTTTTCCCGGTGCAAGCCAGGTTCCAAGATGCCCTGCAAAAGAATCTGCACCCAAGAAATATGTACTTACAGCTGCCGGCTTTTCTCCGTCCGGAAGAACTGGGTTGACAACAACTTCATCCGTTTGTGCATCCTCTCCCTCAAACGCTATAATCTCCGGCGCGTAAGTTTCATACGCGGCCGTCAATGCTGCCTGTGTATCCGGCAATACAAGCTTTGCATTCACAGACAGCGCAATGGCCTCTACTCTGGCGTAATTGGCTGTCGTATCTACCAATATAACAGAAGTTTCCCCGGCCTGCAGTTCTACCGTCCCCGCTTCTTCCCAAGCAAAAGCGTCTTGTCCGTGCGCGCCCAAATCTTTTTCAAGCCGTGTATCTCCGACCTGTATCTGGCACAAACGCTCTCCTGCTTTTATTTCATTTCCATTTGCATCAACGCCCGCCTTATAATCTCTCGTGCGCACCCATACGGTATACGTAGCCGTTTCGGGCAAATTGATATGTATCTCAGCGTTTTTGCTGTTTTCCGGTCTGCCCCCGCCTGAAGCCCGCAGCACATAACCAAACGCTCCGGCGTCACGGTTTGCCAAGGTCCAAGTTCCCACATTATCCCCAAAATCTTCGGCGGATATAAATATGGTCGTATCATCGGCAGCCATTGAAACAGCTGGCACACAGCTGCACAACATACAAACGAAAACCATCATCGCAATTATTTTTTGTTTCATGGCCTTACCTATCCTTTCTTTTTGTAATTGCTTTACTGTATTTTAGCATACTATTTTAAAAAAAGCAATAATTTTTGTAATTTTTTTCTAATTTTCTCTTTGTTTTACCATATATTTCAATATTTTTTGTATTTTTTTGCTACACAATCCATCGTTTC
>CALXJH010000220.1 GCA_944388555.1 uncultured Clostridia bacterium | reverse complement strand
TACCTTAACGAAAGACAATGATACCACAGATGAGGCGTATATACGAGCAGACGCGGTGAAATTTGTTGCCGTAAGCAATGATAGTGATATCAACAATAAATATACACAGGTAATTATCGTGGAAAATGACCCGCCGGTTTACTTTGTAGACGTTGTATTTGAAGATACAAAAACGCATTGGGCATATGATCCAATTGCAATTATGACAAACCGTGGACTTGTAAAAGGAGTTGATGAGCTTCACTTTAATCCAGACGGTAATATATCCAGAGCAGAATTTACTACGCTTTTGACGAGAATTATGGAGTTAGAGGAAGTGCCGGAAAAAAGCTTTGATGACAGCGAAGGATGGTATATGGGGTATTTAACAGCAGCGTTTAAAGCAGGGCTTTTTGACGGATTCCCAATTGAAAATAATAAAATTTATCCGGATCAGCCCATTACACGTGAAGAAATGGCGCTGATGATAGCCAATGGCGGCGCTGCACGGAATAAACCGACAATACCTCCTGCAACACAAAAAGAAATATCCGCGTTTGCAGACGGTAATGCAGTTAGCAGCTGGGCGCAGCAAGCCTGTCAGTATGCTGTAGATAATCAGATTATTACGGGCTATGAGGATAATACCTTCAAACCAACCAATACGGCTACCCGTGCAGAAGCAACGGTTATGCTGAAAAGATTTATGGAGCTGGTTTTGTGGGCAGGCCCTGTGGATACATCCAAACAGTGGACGCTTACTTTTGCGGATGAATTTAATGGAACCGAACTGAACACGGATGTTTGGGAATCCGAAAATAAAGAAAATTTATGGTCTGCAATCAAGTCATCCAGGTATCCTGAAAATGTAGAAGTAAAAGATGGATATATGTATCTAATGACCAAGAAAAATAATCCGGACAAATCTAATGAGTGGTCAAGTGCTTACGTTTGGACTAAATCGTTTGAGCAGATGTATGGCTATTTTGAAGCAAGATATAAATATAATGATGCGTCGGGTGTAAATAATGCGTTTTGGCTTATGACAAATGGTAAGACAAACGGAATGAATCCAGGCGAGCATGAGATTGATATTAACGAAGGTCATTATCCAAATAAATCCAGTCACAATCTGCATTATTACGATAAAGAAAAGCAGGGAAGAACCGATAAAGGCTATAAAGTTGAGTCTACAGAGAATTATGCAAGAGATTTTCATATTTTCGCATGCGAATGGACACCGGAAGAAATCATTTATTATATAGACGGTAAGGAAGTGCACAGAGAAAATATACAAAATACATCCGTGGAGGATACGGCTTCTGTTGTGCGGTTCTCAACAGCCGTTGCTGACTTTGCCGGGATGATTACGGACGAACTGGATGGAAAGGCGATGATTGTAGATTATGTCCGTGTATACCAGACCGATTACAGCAAATAAATCTGACTTTTGTCTAATACAGCTATTGGCATATACTCATATTCCAAATAAATTCTACTAGTCACATATAAGTATCGGTGACTGAAAAAATGGTATCACATAATTTAGAAAGAGGGTATATTCATGAAGCGAAAGGGATTGATAACTATAGTAGGTTGTGTAATCGTTATAGGTATTGTTGTGTTTGCTTTTTCTGGTCAAAAGCCTTATAAAAATTTAGAAGCATCTGATATCGTTTCAGCAACTGTCCATTTGCTTCCGCCAGATAAGACAATCCAAATAACAGAGTTTAAAGAACTTGCTGCATATCTCAATGAGGTAGTTATCTATAACAAAGATGACTCGTATACGGAATATAATGGGCAAGCGGTTATTTTCACACTAACGATGGCTGATGGTTCCAAGGAAGAAATCACCGCATGCAATCCATTTATCATAATTAATGGAACCGGATATAAGACAAAATACGAGCCGTGTGAAAAACTGAATAACTATGCTAATGAGTTGTTGAACAATGCCGAAGAGTAAGCCCATAGGGCAAATGCTGTACTTGTATAAAAAAAGGCGCATACTAAGCTTGCATCATTGGTGAGTTGGTATGCACCTTTTTGTATATCTCACTTTATCAATACTTATGTATAATCGGGAGGATAATTAAAAAATAAAATACACCTTAAAGAATAGACGCTTTAAGGTGTATTTTTAATATATGGTGGAGAATAGGGGGATCGAACCCCTGACCTCATGATTGCGAACCATGCGCTCTCCCAGCTGAGCTAATTCCCCATAGATGGGCGCATAATAATATGCCCCATTGGTAGTGGAGCGGATAACGGGAATCGAACCCGCTTTCTCAGCTTGGGAAGCTGATGTTCTACCAGTGAACTATATCCGCAAATAAAGACTATAAGCAGTATATCACATTTTTTATGAAAAAACAAGTCTTTAAAATAAGTTTTTTATAAAATAGTTTGGCCCCAGCCGGATGTTCTGCATGCCGGTTTTCGGTGCGTTTTGAAGAACTTATCGCATCAGACAGCCAATACGATCTTCGCCTGCTCCGAAACGGGTAATATAGACAACATTGTCTTTGATTGAAAATACGTCAAAGGCTGTTTCAGAATAAGTACCGAATTCTCTTTTGGGGCAGCTTGGATCCCACTGGCTTGCCATTGAACATTGGGAGGTGATAGACAAAACGTCATCATCATACAGCAAGTTATCATAATGCACGTGCCCGGCAATCAGTGCAACGACATTTTTGCATTGTTTTACTGCGTAGTAGACTCTCGGACCGTTTAGCAGATCGTCGTACGGTTTGATTGCCTGCGGCGGATTTTCAGTGCCGTAAATCCCTGCATTATGCAGCGGGGAATGACTGAACACAATTATTTTTTTATCGGTTTTAAGGGCTTCATTTTCCAGCCATTTTGCCTGCTTATCTGAAATTTCTAACCGCCATGAAAATGCATACTGACCTTGTTCGTTTAAAAAGTAGGGTTTGTCGCTTGTGTTTAGAAATATAAAGCGGTAATTTTCTTTTTCGAAGTCTGTATAATAATAATTCTCTTTTGTCGGATTATATTTCATGCAAAGTTTATGCATTTCATCGGGTAAAATAACAGCTTTGGTATTATCACCGCCGTTGTCGGTTACCGGACCTAATCCATCGTCATGATTTCCCACACAGCAATGTACAGGCAGTGTCAAACGATACAATGCGTCCATAACCTCCTGATGAGAAGCACGTATTTTATTGGGATCAGGATTGTAGTCACAGCCAATATCGCCACCGCTTATGACACAGGAAATTCCCGGGCAGCGGTCGATAATATATTGAATGGACGCAATTGCATTAGAAGCCAATTCATAATCCGTGCTGCGTTTTGTTTTGTCCCAGGTAGTGATATATTGGTTCAGACGATTATGCTGATCTGTAATAAATACAAAATTGAGCGGCGCTTGATAGGCATTGATTTTTTGAATTTTAGCATCATAATGATCGGTAAGGTAATTTATTTTTTGCATGTATTTGACCTCGTTTCAATAGCATGATAAAAAATTATATCACATTTATTATGCGCGGGCAACAGAGAAATTGGATATTTTTTATTTGATTTTAGACATGAGAAAAATACATTATTTGTTAAAATCTTATTTAAAACTTTACATTTAAGAAAGAGAATGATATAATAAATTATAGTCAATACCAATGTGATGAAAGGATAAACATTATGAAAAACGGACAAATTTGGCAGGATGTGAACGGGAAGGATATTCAGGCACACGGCGGCTGTATTATTGAATTTCAGGGAACATATTATTGGTACGGTGAACATAAAGGAATTGAAAATACCCCTGGAAGATGCAGAACAGATGTAATCGGGATTTCATGCTACAGCTCTTGTGATTTGGTAAATTGGACTTATGAAGGATTGGCGCTAAAGGCAGAGGATGATAAAAAGAGCATGCTCCACCCGTCAAACGTTTTAGAGCGTCCCAAAGTTATTTATAATGAGAAAACTAAAAAATTCGTAATGTGGGCGCATGTAGATGATGATCGGTATATGTTCGCAGGGGCGGGAGTTGCGATATCCGACACACCGGTCGGACCATTTACCTTTTTAGGCGCAAAACAGCCGAACCGTCAGGATTGCAGAGATATGACTTTGTTTAAAGATACAGACGGTACAGCGTATTTGATTCATTCAAAAGATTGGAATAAAACGCTGAATATTGCGCGTCTGACGGAAGATTACACCGATGTAGATGGTTTTTATGTT
>CALXJH010000219.1 GCA_944388555.1 uncultured Clostridia bacterium | reverse complement strand
ATCTGTGTAAAAAACGATTACCGCATGCTTATAACATAAATCCGTATACAGATATACAAGTCCTCACGCCAATGCGAAAAAATGCCGTCGGCGTGAATGTTTTAAATGACGCGCTGCAGCACGCGCTCAACCCTGCCGCTCCAAGCAAAAACGAAAAAAAATTCGGCGAATTTTTGTTTCGTGAAGGAGATAAGGTGATGCAGATCCGCAACAACTATGATATTCCCTGGGAAAGCGCTGATCCTTTCACACCCGAAGGGGAAGGCCTGTTCAACGGCGATATGGGCATCATTCAAAGCATTGACAATAGGAACGAAGAAATGAAAATTCTGTTTGACGAAGACAAAATCGTATTATATCATTTCTCTTCATTGATGGAATTAGAACCCGCTTTTGCTACAACTGTACACAAAAGTCAGGGCAGTGAATTTCCGATTGTTATTATGCCTGTTTACCCTTCTAACTCTATGCTTCAATCCAGAAACTTGCTGTATACCGCTGTAACGCGTGCCAGAAAGCTGGTTATTTTAGTCGGGCAGGAAACCATGCTGTCACAAATGATTGAAAACAATAATGAATTTAAACGATATTCTGCGTTAGGAGAGCGATTACAATATTAAGTTTTATTAAAAATATATTTTTTCCGCCAAAATGCTGTATATGCGGCAAAGTACTGCCTGTTTTTCAAAAACTTCCAAACATTTGTGCAGACTGTCAAAAAACGCTTGATTTTTTGCCGGTGCGAATCTGCCCGAAATGTAAACGTCCCGCCGACGCCGCTTATGACAAGCCTTTTTGCCTATACTGCACACACAAAGTTACCGGCGTACAAGCTGTTGTTTCACCTTTTTCTTATAACAAACAAATGCGGCAATCTATTTTAAAGTTTAAGTTTGGCAATAAGCCATGCTACGCTAAATCTTACGCAGAATTTATGTATGAGCGGCTATGCAGCTATGAAATGCAAAATGCTTTCCAGGCAATTGTACCAGTTCCGGTAAGCAAAAAGCGTTTGCGTACACGCGGTTACAATCAAACTTTGCTGCTTGCCAGGGCGCTTTCTAAAAAATGCGGCGTTCCTGTATATGATGTTTTGCGCAAAACCATAAATACGCCTCCGCAAAGCACTTTAAAATACCATGAACGTTTAAACAATCTAAAAGGCTCCATTACACTTCAAAAAAAGTGCCCTGCTTTACCCGCCGCTGTTCTTCTGATAGATGATGTCTATACCACCGGCACCACAGCCAAAGTGTGCGCCTCGGTTTTACACCAAGGCGGTGCGCATCAAATATTGGTTTGCACGGTTGCTATGCACCTTCCGGAACCGGATATATCCATAGAATCATTAGACTTATAAAAAAGACTGCCCGCAAAGGGCAGTTTTCAGACTGTCGAAAAAGTCGTTATACCGCAAGCGATACGGTAAAAACCAAATACGCTTCTTTTTCATAAGTTTGAAATTTTTTGCAGAAAATGACGCCGGATTCATCGAGAAACCGGCGTCATTGCTTGCTTTTCCCGCAATCGCTCTCTATCGTACCTTTGTACGCCGACGAAAGCGATTGCGAAAAATCTAACTTCCTTTTTCGGCATCTGCCAGCGTGTCGATACTTCATCGACACGCTGAAGACTGCCCGCAAAGGGCAGTCTTTTCATTTAAAAATCAACATATTCTTCCGGATTTACCGCTTCCCCATCTTTATAAATTTCAAAGTGTAAATGCGCTTCTTCTCCTGTTTCTGATACAGCCGTATCGCCTACACCACTTATAATTACACCTTTTTCCACGCGGTCCCCTTTTCCTACCATCTCAGCTGTAGATAAATTTGCATATACTGTTTCAAATCCATTTTCGTGATCAATCACAATGGTTATTCCTAAAAACGGATCTTCTTTTACTTCCTTTACTACCCCAGCTTCTGCCGCAACTACTTTTTCCAAAATAGCAGATTTAATATCCACGCCTTGATGTTTTCTGTAATATTCTAACTTCTTGGAAAAAACAAGCTTTTCGCCGGAAAAAGGAACTAAAACAGCACCGTTAACCGGCGCAGAAAACGCAAATGTTTCCTGCTGCGGTGTCTCCTGCACCGCCGGTTCCTCTTCTACCGGCGTATACGCTGATACGGACTGCACTTCTTTCACTTCCGGTGTTTCTTTTTCATACACATTCTCAACTACAATTTCTGCTTTCTTCTCTTCAACATTCTTACTTAACTCACCCGTTCTGGATAAAATTCTATTGGTAATCCATCCCGTTGCTAAAATTCCTGCTAAAAAAATTCCCAGTCCTATGTAGACTGATGGTTTGCGAAATATCTTCATCTTCGGCACGTCCTTTCTCTCATTCTTCTACTTGTAGCGTTTCCTTTTTTTTATAAAATATACATTTTATTTTTAAAAAACTATTGCTATTGACCACAATATATGGTATGATAAAGAAGAGATAAAACAAACTTAGGGAGGTTTATACTTATGCTTAAGAAAATCATTGCAAGTGTGCTTTGCACTTTGCTTCTGCTTCCGCAGCTTGGTACATCTGCTGCAGGATTCAGCGATGTAAATGCAACTACTTACAGTTGGGCCGTGACGCAAATCAACGAAATGGCAGATGCAGGTATTATCAACGGTTTTGAAGACGGTACTTTCCGTCCTGCCAACGGCGTGACAAGAATTGATTCCCTTCTGCTTATATCCAGAATCTTAGGCGTAAACGATGCAACAGAGCAAAAAATTGTTGAACTTGTAGAGGATCTGTATTATGCAAATGTGAACCTGCTGCAATACCCAAATTATCAAAAAAATCTAGCCTATGTTCTATATCGCGAAATGTTTACCCCCACCGAACTCAGCAATTTCCTGCAGAACGGTTTGGGGCAGCAAGCTTTAAAACGCTATGAAGCTGCTGTTTTATTGGTTAAAATGTCGGGAGACGCTTCTTCTGTGTCTAAAACAGACACTGTAACGCTTCCATTTACCGACACAAATGATATTCCTTCGGTTGCACAGCCGTATGTGTATTATTGCTATAAAAACGGTTTGATGCAGGGCATGGAAGACAATCGCTTTGACCCGATGGGTACGGTTACCCGTGCACAAATGGCTGTTATGCTGTATAATTGCATGAAGACCATGAATTTCTCTGTTGTTGTAGGCACGGTTGATGAAGTCAGCGGATTCGATAATTCCATTGAATATACGGATGAGTTCGACCAGACCGAAACATTCTATAACACCGGGGACGTTCGAATCACTCTGAATGGTGAAACCATTGATGACATTGACAAGATTGCAAGCGGTGACATTGTCAACATACACTACTCCGGAAAAGAAATCTTCCTTGTAGAAGCTTTAACGGTATTAAAAGATGAAGTTGTGGAAGGCATTTATGCCGGAAAAGGCGCTTCTTCTACCGTAACAAAAATTATTATCCGCTCTCTTGAGGACAACGATAAAACAACCGATTATATCTTAGACGATAATGTGCGTGTTTATATTGGAGATACATCTGCACAGCTTTCCGATTTAAAATCAGGCGACCATGTTAAACTGACCGTACAGGATAGCCGTGTCACAATTATTAACGCGGCGGAGCGGGAAACACAAGTAAACGGATATATTAACGCCCTGATTTTTGAGGGCAGCGGAAGCATAGAAGTAAAGCTTTCGGACAACAGCCTTGTAACTTATCCGTTCACTGAAAATACTGTAACTGTCCGGAGAAATGGTGAAGAGGCAACTTTACGGGACTTAAAGGTTGGAGATAAAGTTACCTTAAACTTAGAATATGAACAAATCACTTCTGTTACGGCTACCAGCACCTCGCGGACATATGAGGGAACCATTGAAGAAATCCTCATTTCCAGAGAAAATCCAAAAATTAAAATTGACATTGGCAGTGAAGTTATTGAATGTGCGATGGACAACTCCATTGAGATTACAATTAACGGCGAAGAAGCAACCATCTATGATATGCAGCTTGGATACTCTGCTACTGTTAAAACAGAAAGCTCTACCGTAACAAGTATTGCGGTTACTTCTACCCCTACTGTGGATAATGTAAATATTATGGGTACCGTCTTAGACGTAAATACAAATTACGCGTCTATAACTCTACAGTTAAGTGATGGCTCTGTCAGTCAAATCTTTGTAAAGAAGTCGGCAACCATTATTAACGGAACAACCGGAAGAGCTGTAACACTTGCTTCCATTAAGGAAAATTCCGTCATCACTGCTGTTGTTTCTACTTCCGGATTTACTTCAGAAGCAATCTCTATTGTTGTACTTGAATAAATCAGTCACCAGCACAACAAAAGCCGGGCTATCATTGCCCGGCTTTTTTATAAAAAGATGAATATGGGAGTTAAATCATGATTAAAACGCAAAAGTACTATGACTTTATGGAACTTTTTGAACAAAGCGACTGCCCAATTTGCCTCATGCGCCAAAAATGGGCACACGAATTTATAGATGCTTTTCTATATGAAGGGGTCAACGACAAGCAATTTCGTAAAATTATACGAGATAACGGTGGTATCTGCCGCCGCCACGCATATGATATGATGGAGCAGGGCGATCCATTGGCACATGCCATTCTATACAGTGACTTAATCGGCGATTATCTGCAAAACATTGATAAAAAGAAAAAAAATGGCTGTTTAATCTGCTCCAAAGAAGAGGAAGCAGACAAAATTATGTATCGTTCTTTTATGACCTATTTTACACAAGATACGGCATTCAAACAAAAATTTGCGGATACAAAATCTTGTATATGCCGTCCGCATTTGAAAGAACTTAAAGCAATGTTTAAAAAAAATAAAGATATGATTGATGGTCTTTACGCTGTGCAAATAGAAAACTTAAAGGCTGTCAAAACACATTTAGATGAAATTGTGCGCAAACACGATTATCGATATGCACATGAAAAGCTAACCGATGAAGAAAGCGTAGCCTGGAAACGCGCTGTAAAATTGATGGTTGGCCGATAATAAATAGGAGGTATATAAAATGACATGCAAAGATCGGATGAAGAGCGGAAATATTTATTTTTGCACAGATGAGGCACTTTTAAAAGAACAGGAAAAATGTTTAGACAAGCTCTATGATTATAATCACACGCGCCCAACCGAATCGCAAAAACGCCAGGAAATTTTAAAAGAACTGCTGGCAGAGGTTGGTGAAAATTGTTACATTGAGCCTCCGCTTCATGCAAATTGGGGCTGTAATACGCATTTTGGGAAAAATGTATATGCAAATTTTAATTTAACGCTTGTGGATGACACAGATATTTTCGTAGGGGATTCTGTTATGTTCGGACCTAATGTTACGCTTGCTACCGCGGGGCATCCTATAGATCCTGATCTCAGAAAAAAAGTTGCGCAATTTAATATACCCATTCATATTGGAAATAACGTTTGGATTGGCGCAGGTGCAGTAATCCTGCCTGGCATTCACATTGGCGACAATTCCGTTATCGGCGCAGGAAGTGTTGTCACAAAAGATATTCCTGCCAATGTAGTAGCAGTAGGAAACCCATGTAGAATTTTACGGAAAATCACCGAACGTGATAAAATATTTTATTATAAAGACCGAAAAATTGAACTCCCAGAGGAATAAAAAATTCAAGGGATAATAAACCCTGTTATATGTAAGAAATTTTCCTTTACAGAACAGCGCATCTTTGAATTTTTGATTATGTACAGTCAATCACCATGCTGCACGCTGTAATCAAATTAGAATTCTATTCCATTTTTCAGATAGCCAAAATGCCAGGTCTTCTATAACATTATCACGCAAATTCTATCACATGATAATTCATAAAATAAAAGAGCAGGGGAATAAATCCTGCTCTTTTATTTACTCATTTCCTTTAATTTTTGCTCACTTTATCTGCTCCAATAAGTACCGTCACTAAATGCAACTTTTGTCATATAGATATTCCGGATTGATTTCGTACGGCTGTTGCTGTACAGCGCCCATGTGTAAACGCTCTCTTCGCCAACCGCCATATCTGCATCATCTACCCAGCCGTTAAAATTACCGTTATAAATAGAATAATCTGTTGTAATGTTTCCGTATGCGTCATAACAAGTAAACATTAACTCAAAAGCCGTGATTTCCTTTCCGCTGATATTCCACAGGCGAATATTTGCCTCCGGTGTGTCTATGGAATTATACGTAATATAAGAATCCATAATAACCACTGGAACACCAACTGTCGCGTACCAGTTTTGATATAATTGACTTAACGTTGCAAACTGTGCCGCAGTCGCTGTTGCACCGTATGCATACTCCGCAGAATAAATTTTATCCTGCAAATAGCGGACAGCAGCTTCATACCCTTGTTCTCTTGAAAGTTTCTTTGCCCATTCACAAACAAAATCATCATATGGATACCATCCGGCCGCTTTATATTGTTCTACTTGTGCGGGAAGTATTTTAAGCTCTTCCGCGTTCAGATTATATACAGATACCGTATTGATAATCACACTTTGCTTTTCAGGCGAAATATGGAGGCCGTCTACCCAAAGTTTAATTGCTCGTTCCTCATTGCTCCAAGTTACTTCACCAAACATATTTAATTCTTCTATCGGAATCATGGTGTATCCATTCATGGCATAAGATGTAATTTGCTTATCATTCGCAAAAACGCGAATATCCGTTTCTAATATATCTGCAAACACACTCCCTGTCACCGCCGATTTATCGACTTGCATGGTCTGGACATCTGTATTTTGGTTACGTGTAATATACAGTGCTCTGTTTTCTCCGTCCCAAACAACATCAAATCCAAAATTACGCAAATCCTCAGCAACAACCACCGATTGCCCGTTCACTGCATAAGATGGAATCGCATAATGATTGACATAGGCTACAATATCCGTATTTAGTGCTTCTCCTATTCGATCTCCCACTTTTGCCTGCGCTACTACGAAATTGAAACTGCATAAGCATACGATTACTAACAGAATGCTTATTGACTTTTTCATTTTTATTCCTCCTCAAATAAAATTTTTATAATAAAAATAAAAACCGTACTAAGCAACAGCAGTGTATAAACAATCTTCTGTTTTTATTGTATCAGCAAATTAACTTTTTGTCAAACGAAAATAATTTAGACGCAAAAGCGGCTGCTGGAATTCAACAGCAGCCGCTCTCTATTTTACTTACAAACAATGTTTACCAATTTACCCGGCACGGAAATAACTTTTATAATCTGTTTTCCCTGGAGCAATTCTTTGATTTTTTCCGATTCCAAAGCAAATTTCTCGGTTTGCGCTTTGTCCAGTCCGGATGGAATTACCAACTTCTCCCGGATCTTGCCGTTAATCTGCAGTACAATTTCAACACTGTCATCGACGGTCTTAGCCTCATCAAATACAGGCCAAGGCGTAGAAGAAATTGTATCGGCACATCCCATTAACTGCCACATTTCTTCTGTAATATGCGGGGCAGTAGGATTCAGCAGGTGAATAAATGTTTTCAGTTCACCCTTTGTTACCGAACCTTTGCGGTAAAATTCATTGATTACAGTCATCAGTGCCGCAATGGCTGTATTAAACTTCATTTTTTCAATATCATCTGATACTTTCTTTATGGTTTTATGCATCAGGCTTTCAAAGTCTTTAGAATAATTTTCTTCTTCTGTCATGATATCCATTAGGTTCCAAACACGCTCTAAGAATTTATGACATCCTTTTACGCCCTGCTCTGACCATGGTGTTGACTGATCAAACGCACCAATAAACATTTCATAGGTTCTGAATGTATCTGCGCCGTAATCGTTTACAATATCATCCGGATTCACAACGTTTCCTCTGGACTTAGACATCTTTTCGCCATTTTCACCCAGTATCATACCGTGGCTTGTTCGCTTCTGGTAAGGTTCCGGCGTGTTAACAACTCCAATATCATATAAAAACTTGTGCCAGAATCTGGAATAAAGCAAATGTAATGTTGTGTGCTCCATGCCGCCGTTATACCAATCTACCGGCATCCAATACTCTAATTCTTCTTTGGATGCAAGTTCATTTTGATTTTTCGGATCAATATAACGCAGGAAATACCAGGACGATCCTGCCCACTGCGGCATGGTATCGGTTTCCCGTTTCGCCGGTTTTCCGCATTTTGGACAAGTGGTATTGACCCAATCGGTTATAGCTGCAAGCGGGGACTGCCCGTCATCTGTCGGTTCATAATTCTCTACTTCCGGCAAAGTAAGGGGCAATTCCTGCTCCGGTACAGGTACATAGCCGCAGCAGTCACAATGCACCAGCGGAATCGGCTCTCCCCAATATCGTTGTCTGGAAAATACCCAGTCACGCAGTTTGTAATTTACTTTTTTCTGTCCTACGCCCTTTTCGGTTAAATACTTTGTAATGGCCGCGATCGCATCTTTCACCTTCATACCGTTTAGCATGCCGGAATTCATCATAATGCCGTCCTGGACATCGGTATAGGCTTCTTTTTCCAAATCCACGTTCTCGCCCTCGACTACCTGAATAATCGGTAGCCCGAATTTCTTTGCAAACTCAAAATCACGGGTATCATGTGCAGGCACCGCCATAATTGCACCTGTTCCATAAGTCATAAGTACATAATCAGATATCCAAATCGGTATTTCTTTTCCGTTTACCGGATTGATAGCCCGAATGCCTTTCAGCTCCACACCCGTTTTTTCTTTTGCCAGTTCCGTACGTTCAAAATCTGATTTTTTTGCCGCTGCTTCTCTGTATGCACGAACTTCTTTTATATTTTCAATATGGGACGCAAACTGTTCAATATATGGATGCTCCGGAGAAATAACCATATACGTTGCACCAAATAATGTATCCGGACGAGTGGTATAAACACGCAATTTCTCGCCGATTGTCAGTGCAAAATCAACTTCTGCGCCCTCGGAACGTCCAATCCAGTTTTTTTGCTGGATTTTTACTTTTTCTATGTAATCCAGCCCATCTAAATCATCGATCAGCCGCTGTGCATACTCCGTTATCTTAAGCATCCACTGACTTCTGAGTTTTTGCACAACCTGACCGCCGCACCGCTCGCAGACGCCGTTTACAACTTCTTCATTTGCTAAACCGCATTTACAGCTGACACACCAGTTTACCGGCATTTCCTGTTTATACGCCAGTCCTTTTTCAAACAATTTCAAAAAGATCCATTGTGTCCATTTGTAATAGTTTGGATCGGTTGTATTTATTTCGCGCGACCAGTCAAATGAAAAGCCTAAACTTTTTAACTGACGTTTAAAGTTCGCAACATTCTTTTCAGTTACAATGCTTGGATGAATTTTATTCTTTATCGCAAAATTTTCTGTTGGCAGACCAAACGCGTCCCACCCCATCGGATATAAAACATTATACCCTTGCATTCTGCGTTTTCTTGCAACAATGTCCAGGGCCGTATAGCTTCTGGGATGGCCTACGTGCAATCCATAACCGGATGGATATGGAAATTCTACCAAGCCATAAAATTTGGGCTTAGTTTTATCAGAGGAATCCGCCTCAAATGTGTGATTCTCATCCCAGTATTTTTGCCATTTTTGTTCTATTTTCTTAAAATCATACGCCATAATATGCCATTCCTTTCTTTGGCTTGTATTTATAAAAGATCTTCTACCGAAATTTCTTTTGCGTCTGACCAGAGTCGCTCCAAGCTATAAAACATTCTGGAATCTTTCAAAAACAGATGCACAATCACACTGCCGTAATCCAATAAAATCCATGACGCACTGTCATATCCTTCTGTGTGCAGCAATTCCACATTCTCTTTTTTTAATTCTTCCTCTATTGCTCCGGCAAGCGCTTTAACCTGCGTATTGGATGTACCGCCCGCAATAACAAAATAATCCGAGACTACTGTCAGATCATCAATTTTGAGTATGGTAACCTCCTGCGCCTTATGTTTATCGAGCGCTTTCACTACTTTTTTTACGATTTCTATGGATTCCATAAAGTCCTCCTTTGTTCTTTTCTTTCCTATCAAATTATTTTATCATATTTTCCGTTCGATTTCAACAAATAATTTCTTGCATCAATCGAATTTTGATGGATTTTCATATTATTTTTCTTCAGATAAGCCATTGTATTTTCAATTGCCTGCAGCAAGCACGCATTCAAATCGGTTTTGGCTATTTCCCGAAGCTGCTCTACGCCAGGCTGCGTTCTGCTTGGCTCAATACAGTCTGCTACATATACGATTTTTTCTAACAAAGACATATTTGGTCTTCCTACCGTATGGTAAAAACAGGCGTTATATATATCCAAATCTACCCCAAAGGTCCGACGCGCATATTCTGCACCCGCCGGGCCATGTAATAAAGCTCTGGAGCTGCGCATTTGCTCGTCTAATGAAAGTGTCTGGCAAAGTGACTGCATCTGCTGCATGCTATCTTCCTTTACGATATCATGCAGCAAACCGGCCGTATATGCTTTTTTCGGGTCTGCGCCAAACCTCTCTGCTAACGCTTTTGCACATTCTGCAACACCTAACGTATGGCGCAGTCTTTTTTCTCCTAATTTTTGTTGTAATACTCTTATAATCTCCTCATCCATATAATCCATTCCTTTTTATATAAGCATAAACTTTTTCAGGTAAATAATCTTTGTATTTTTCGATGCATTCCCGCAATAAACTCGAGGAAATGTCGGGCGTTTCTATTTGCACAAACTGCACATCTGGTTTGTATTTAGACAAAATGGCATTTTTTTTGTCGTTATATATCTCGTCCTCAAAAGCTCTGCCACGATCGGCAACAATAAATTTTTGTTCTTCGAACAACTGATCCGGGGCGCGCCAATTCGGAATATCTATAAACATATCCGCACCCGTAATAAAATATATACTGTCCTTAGGATAAAGCGCCTGTGCTTGGCGCATCGTATCTACTGTGTAACTGTTGCCTTTTCGTTTCAGTTCCATATCGCATGCCTGCAGTGCTGTTTGCCCTTCCAAAGCCAGGCAAACCATTTCAAACCGCTTCTGAGCGCTGACATTTACGCCGTTTTTATGCGGCGGATTTGCAGAAACCATA
>CALXJH010000218.1 GCA_944388555.1 uncultured Clostridia bacterium | reverse complement strand
GGTTGGTTTCGAAAGCCTGATGTGTCTGTATTGTCTTTGTCAAGGGAAGCACGTACAACGGGTTTGTTTTTATATAGTAATTGTGCCCAGCTGGATCGTAAATTTTCTGAAAAATAGCTAACTGCCCGATTCTCTTTATAAAAAAGCGGCAATAGCTTTGCTTTGTCAGGGAACACATACTCCGAAGCTGGATTACTTTCTTTTTGAATGAGAAGTCGGTTTTGTTTTAAATCTTCTTCTTTCTCATATTCAATGGTATAGTTTTCGTAATCTTTACGGATTCTATAGGCATCATGCGCGCCTATATTAAAGAATAACGGCTTGTCATCTGTATTTTTAACGCGGTATTCGGTATGCAGATGTGCTCCGTTTAATGTGTAGGTTACTTCTAAATAAAAGCGAAACGGGTATTGTTTTAACGTATCTTCTGTTTCACTAAGAATAAAAGTTGCGGTGTTTTCTCCCGCGTGTTTTAGCAAGAAAGTGCTTTCACGCGCAAAACCATGCGGATGCATATCATAGTGCGTTCCTTTGTAACAATACCCTTTTCCATCAAAGGGACGCGCCAGGATAGGAAACAGAATAGGTGCCGTATAGTTCCAGCTTTCAAGGTCGGTATTTAGAAGTTCGTTGCCACTATTTTTTTGTGTCAAATGTCTTATTTCCGCACCGCGGTCCACGATTTGCGCGCAAAGCAAGTCATTTTCAATCTGGCATGGCTGATTATTTAAAAACCTTTGCAGTTTTTCAAGCGCACGTGCACGATGGCTGATTTTATTTTTTTCTTCGAGGGATATCTGCCCGAACGTCTTATTAAGCGGGGCATACAGAAAGATTGGGTCATAGCCGAATCCGCCTTCTCCCATAGGTGCGTCTGTGATGATTCCCGGACATTCCCCGCGAAGCGTTACATCTCTTCCTTCCGGATAGCAAAGTGCAATGACCGAAACAAAACGCGCGTTACGATTGTCTGCATGTTTCATCTCATCCAGCAATTTTTCATAGCGCTGCACATCGTCTAAACCTTCTCCGCCGTACCGTGCAGAATAAATTCCGGGGGCGTTGTTTAAATATTCTACTTCTAACCCGGAATCGTCTGCCATGGTCAGCATGCCGGTTAAGTTAGCGATGGTTCGTGCTTTTTTTAAAGCATTTTCTTCAAACGTTAACCCGTCTTCCTCAATTTCTATTTCAATTTGCTTATCTTTCAGAGAATAAACTTTCCAACCCACAAGTTTTTCTTTGACTTCTTTTACTTTTCCCTGATTATTGGTTGCAAGAATGAGTTCCATGTATAAAAATCCTTTCTTTTGCTTAAAAAGGTAAGACTTTTGCAGCCTTACCTTTTATGTGTGTTTTATTTAAAGTAGTTCTTTTCCGCCATCGCCGATTTCTGTAATATAAAAAGATGCGGGATAACCAATTTTTTCTTCATAGATAGGTGCAAGTGTTTTGATAAAATCCTGTGCATGTGCTGTTTTTACTACGCTGACTGTACATCCGCCAAATCCGGCGCCTGTCATTCTTGATCCGATTACATACGGAAGTTTGCGTGCTTCATGTGCAAGCAGGTCTAACTCATCACAGGAAACTTCGTAATCATATTGCAGTGAATCATGGGAAGCATTCATCAGCAGCCCAAATGTTTTCAAATCGCCTTTTTTGAGTGCGTCAACACTTTCATGTACCCGCGCACATTCATATACAACATGTTTAATTCTTTTTTGTACAATTGGATCGGTAATAACCTGTTTATTGGATTCAAATTCTTCAACGGTAACATCTGCAAGCTGCTGAATGTTTGGAAGAACTGTTTGCAGTGCTTTTAATCCGGCTTCGCATTCACTGCGGCGTTCGTTATATTTGGATGCACCTAAGGAGTGCTTTTTGTTTGTGTTGGATAAAACCAGGCAGCAATCACCCAGAGTAAGCGGAACAAGTTCATAGTCCAGTGTTGCGCAATTGAGGAAGATTGCGTGATCCGCTTTTCCCATTGCAGAGGCAAACTGATCCATAATACCGCAGTTTACACCAATGTAATTATGCTCGGCTTTCTGACTCAAAAGCGCCATTTCGATCATATCAACCGGTCCTGCTTTTTGATTGATTTCGTTTGAAAAAGTTGCAAACATCAGTGCGGTAGACACTTCTATTGCGGCACTGGAGGATAAGCCGCCGCCATGCGGTGTTGTGTCATCGTATAACAAGTCGCAGCCTTGAATGGTATATCCTGCTTTTTGCAGTTCCAGGGCAACGCCTAATTGATAATCTCCCCATTTTAAAGTACCTTTGTACTTTTCCAAATCATTTATGTCTGCTTCTACCATAATATCTAAGTCGGTCGCTTTCAGACGGATGATATTATCCGAACGTTTACGGGCAACAATTGTAGTTTTCATTGTTAAAGCTGCCGGGAAAACCGGTCCGCCGCAATAATCTACGTGTTCGCCGATTAGGTTAACGCGCCCTGGTGAAGCAAAAGCACGCAGGTCTGCGCTATCACCGCCAAAAGTTTCAATAAATTGCTGTTTTATTTCATTTAACCGCATCGTTATTCTCCTTTGTTAAGAATTTTTGATATGCTGCACGCAGTTCTTTGGCTTTTTCTTCCGGTGCAGTTGGGTTACAATGTGCCCATGCGCCTGTTTCGGAAGACGCATTGAATTTTTGTTTGTCCGCGGAACGCATCGGCGGGAAAAATTCAATGTGGAAATGATAATAATCAGAAGCGTCCTCACTGTTTACCGGTGTCTGATGCATACACATCATATAGGGGAATGGATAGTCAAATAAAGCGTCAAAAGTGCCTGTAACTTTTTTAAGTATATCTGCCAGGTTTTCTTTTTCCGTTTCGCTGAATTGATCCAGACTTTGCTTGTGATTTTTTGAAGCAATATACATGCCGTATGGATATGGTGTGAAAAAGGGCAAAAATGCTACAAAATCATCGTTTTCTATAATAATACGATCTTTTGCGTTGTACTCATCGCGCAAAACGTCACAGAATAAGCAGTGTCCGGTTTGTTCATAGTGCTCCTTGGAGGAGGCAAGTTCTAACTCCAATTTTTTAGGTATGTAAGAATAGCCATAAATCTGACCATGCGGATGCGGCATAGTAACGCCTACAACTTCACCTCTGTTTTCAAAAATGAACACATATTTAATTTTTTCATCCGCTTTCATGGCGTTATAGCGTTCTGTCCATAAATCAACAAGTTTTTTTATGTGAGATACCGGAAGTTCAGGCAGTGTTATCGTATGCTGGGGCGAATACAATATAACTTCGCATTTTCCATACGCAGGGCGCGTCTTATAAATGGGGGTTTCTACATCATCCGGTACGGGTGGGTTTTGTGAAAGCGCAGGAAAATCATTATCATATTCGTATACATCAAATTGATCCGGAACTTTTCCTGATCCCGGGCAAAACGGACACCAGTCTTTTGGCATCTGCGGCCTGTTCTGACGATGGGAAGCAATCATTACCCAGTCTTTCGTGAAAGGATCAAATCTTAATTCTGCCATATTCAACATCTCCTTGTAAAATTAACAAATACATTTTGTTTTAGTATACCATAAATTCTACGAAAAGAAAAGTCTTTTCGGGACTTTTTTTAAAAAATTCTGACACTATAGCAGATAGGTTTCTATCGTGGTTTTCGGCGTACTTGAGGCGTCAGCAGTCACAGAGGTTGTTTGCGTTTTAAAATTCTGCGCATTATTGCGTAATTTAATTTTTTCATCGTGGTACATTTTTGCGTATTCTTCTTCGGATAAACGCTTTTGGTTTTTCAGATATCGAAGATGCTTCGTACGCTGCATAAAGTTTATATAATCGGGATCTTCCGCATGTTTTTTACGAAAAGTTTTCGCAGCGCCGCTTCTTCTGCATGGTGACTCGCCGTTTTTGGCAGGGTACATACAATATTTTTCATCAGCACGTTTTAACGGAGTAAAGAAGCGTCCGCAATTTTCGCATCGCCGAATCAATATTTTGTTCATATATATGTAAGACAAAACAAGGTCTATCATGGTTTCTTCTTTATCTTCTTTAAATTTTAAGATTCCTTCGTCGATCACGGCCTTTATGTCGAGGGTGTTTTCTGGTGGTTTTTGCTGTTCAAAAAGCGATAAAAGCCCATTGTAAGCAAGCACGCCCGAAGGACTTTTTTCGTTTGACTTTAAGCATATCCATTCACTGATGAGTGCGCTTTTCCCGTTTGAAAAGCAGATATATTTATCCTGAAAGTAAAACACAGTACACCTCCTTTTTAATTTATATTTTTTATTATGCAAAAGCAAAACTTTATGCCAAAAGCAAATTTATGTTGTTCAAGTAAACATTGGTGGACTCTATATCAGAAAACTTCGCTGATACGCAAGCTTACATTCGCTGCCAGATGTTTTTCAGGAATCAAGGTACGGTACAGATTTACGGTTGCATGCGCTAAATTCAATGTAGACGGTATTTCAGGAGCATATACCAATACACAATATTCTACGCCAAACAAACGGCTCAGCATTTTGGTTGTATGAAATCCACATTTTTCGTAAAAGCGAATTCGCCTGGAACGAATATCAAAATCTGCTTTGTCAAGAGCAAAATCCGGGTTTTCCGATTCTAACAAAATGCCGGTATAGGTCTTGCAGATTTCCGCCTTTAAAAGCTCTAACATATTTGTTCCAATACCCTTGCCGCGGATATCATCAGATACTGCAAGATAATCTAAAAGTACATATTCGCATGCAGCTGCACTGCAAAGAAAAGCATAGGATAAAAGCTGGTTGCTTTCACTATACAGCGCATAAGCAAAGTACACGCCTTTGCGGTGCAGTTCTAAAATACGGGAAAGCGGTTTTACCTCTGCCTTTGGGAAATCATGGATAATATGATGATTATAAATATATTCTATATCAGTTGATTCGCATAACAAAAGTTTCATAATATACTTCCCTCCTTGCTGATAGTATAGCATAGCTTTTTTCCTTTTGCAATAGCCCGCCTTGACTTTTATATGGCTTAGTGCTATAATTATTACTTAAACAGAAAATGCTGTTATTAAACAAAGGAAGTGCAGATATATGGTAAAAATCGATATTATTTCCGGGTTTCTCGGAGCCGGAAAAACAACATTGATCAAAAAGTTATTGAAAGAAGCTTTGGCAGGTGAAAAGGTCGTTCTTTTAGAGAACGAATTTGGGGATGTCGGCATAGACGGCGGATTTATGAAAGAAGCAGGCATCAACGTTACCGAGATGAATTCCGGATGTATTTGCTGTTCGCTGGTAGGAGATTTCAGCAAATCTTTGCAGAAAATTATTGCAGATTTTAATCCAGAGCGTATTTTGATTGAGCCTTCCGGCGTAGGAAAACTTTCGGAGGTTGTGAAAGCAGTACAAGATATAGATGGTCTTACCGTAAATTGCTGTACTGCGGTAGCAGATGCGTCTAAATGTAAAATGTATAGTAAAAATTTCGGAGAGTTTTATAACAATCAATTGGAAAGTGCTACGGCAATTGTTTTAAGCAGAACAGGGGATATACAGCCGGAGAAGTTAGATAAAGCCATGGAAATTATCCGTGAGAAAAATCCGGCTGCTCCGGTTGTTACAACCGATTGGAATGTTCTCGATGGAAAAGATATTTTGGCAGTAATGGAAGGCGCACCAAGAGAACTTTTAGACTCTAATGTGTGTCCGGTTTGCGGCCATGAGCACGCACATGAACACTGCGACCACGAACATCATCACGAGCATGGGTGCTGTGATCACGAACACCACCATGATCATGTGCATTGTGATCACGAACATCATCATGAACATGGACATTGTCATCATGCGCATGAACATGGTCATCATCATGCAGATGATGTGTTTATGAGCATAGGCATAGAAACGGCAAGAGCATTGGATAAAGAAAAAATACAGGCACAGCTTGAGGCGTTAGAAGATAATTCCTGCGGAACGATCCTGAGAGCAAAAGGTATTTTACAGCATATAGACGGAAGCTGGTTTGAATTTGACTATGTTCCCGGAGAAGTTACTTTAAGAAGCGGAAATCCGGACTATACAGGAAGAATTGTGTTTATTGGTACAGACTTAAACGAAAAAGATATCCGTGAACGGTTTGGGTTATAAAAACAGATTGGAGAGCAGAGAATGGCTAAAAAAGAAGTTCCGATTTATTTGGTGTGCGGATTTTTAGAAAGCGGAAAAACTACTTTTATTAGTGAAACGATTTGTGATGAGAATTTTTCTACTGGTGAAAAAACATTGGTATTGGTCTGTGAGGAGGGGGAAGAAGAATACGATCCTTCAGACATGGAAAAATATAATGCTGTAGTAGTTACGGTAGAAGAAAAAACAGAACTAAGCGCGACTTTTTTGAAGAAATTAGATCGCATGTACAGCCCGGACCGCGTCTTGATTGAATACAACGGAACATGGGCATTAGAAGACTTATTCAAAATAAAAAAACCGGACAGCTGGTTTTTATACCAATTGATTGGGCTGGTAGATGCAGGTGCATTTCAAACACAAGTACAGAATATGCGCAGTTTCCTGTTTGATTTTATGTCTAAATCAGAAATGATTGTATTTAATCGCAGTACGCCGGAAACAGATAAAGTAGCTTTCCGCAGACTTGCCAGAGGTATGAATCCGCGGGCGCAGATTATCTTTGAAAATACAGATGGTACGGTAGACGACGGCAGAGAAAAAGAAACATTGCCATATGATTTGTCGGGCGAAACGTTTGCCGTTTCGGATATGGATTTTGGTATTTTTTATTTGGACAGCACGGAGCAGCCGGAAAAATACAATGGAAAAACAGTTGAAGTTTCAGGACTCGTATTAAAGCCGCGGGAAATGCCGCCGCAAGGTTTTATATTGGGAAGGCCGGCGATGGCATGCTGTGCGGATGATATTGGGGTTGCAGGGTTTGTGTGCGTATACCCCGAGGCGTCGGCGCTTAAAAATAATACATGGGTCAGTGTCACTGCAAAAATTGAAGTTGCTTTTAGTCAGATGTACAACCAGCAAGGCACAATTTTTCACATTCAGAAAATCAAGGAAAGTCCGGCGCCGGAAGATCAGTTGGTTTACTTTAATTAAGGAGCTTTATTGAATGGATTGTATTGAAAAATTATTGCAGGGGCTGCCTTTGCAGGCGTCTGAATTTATACATCTGATTGAGAATCGGGAGGAATACCGCTCTGTTCTGCAAGCCGAAGCGGCAGCAAAAACCAAGCAATTTTTTGGAAATAAAGTGTATATACGCGGATTGATAGAAATTACCAATATCTGCCGGAATGACTGCTATTACTGTGGTATACGGAAAAGCAATGCAAACGTAAGCCGCTATCGGTTAACCGATACACAAATTTTGCAGAGCTGCGCAGAGGGATATGCGGCAGGGTTTCGAACCTTTGTTTTGCAGGGTGGAGAAACGCAAACAGATTATGTACCGCTGGTCAGGCAGATAAAGAAAAGGTTTCCCGATTGTGCGCTCACCCTTTCTTTGGGTGAGAAAACAAGAGAAGAATATGAAGCCTTGTTTGATGCTGGAGCAGACCGCTATCTTCTGCGGCATGAAACAGCGGACATGGCACATTATAATCGTTTGCATCCGCCTGCTATGGATTTTTCCAATCGGATGCGTTGCCTGAAAGATTTAAAGGAGATCGGTTTTCAGACAGGCTGTGGCTTTATGGTAGGTTCACCGGGGCAGACACCTGAAACATTGGCGAAGGATTTAGAGTTTATTCAAGCATTCAGGCCACATATGGTTGGTATTGGGCCGTTTATTCCGCAGGCCGATACACCCTTTGGCGCGCAGCCGGCAGGAACAGTTGAATTAACACTTTTCTTGTTATCTATATTAAGAATTATGCAGCCGCGCCTTTTGCTTCCGGCCACAACGGCGCTGGGAAGCATAGAGAAGGGTGGACGGGAAAAAGGGCTGCTTTGCGGTGCCAACGTTGTAATGCCGAATATCTCACCTATGTTTGCGCGGGAAAATTATGTTTTATATAATCACAAACTGTACAGCGGTGCGGAGGCGAAAGAAGGACTTGCTATTCTGCAGCAAGAGTTAAGCAAGATAGGGCGTAAAATTGTGTTTGAACGCGGAGATTATCAGCCGTAATTTTTCGCTTATGTTATAATAAACACAATAACGGAACAAAAGTCCGGAAGCGGACTTTTGATTAGATGTGTTTATTGAAACGGATTGAAACAAGCCGATTTACGGCTTGTATTTATGTTATAATAAACACAATCATTGAACAAAAGCCAAAATAATTTGCCTTTTGACCGGATGTGTTTATTGAAACGGAGTTGTAACAAGCCGATTTACGGCTTGTACTTATGTTATAATATCGGCTGAAAGCCTTTCTCTGAAAGTCTTTGACGGCGTTGCCGCCCGTACGCAGCACGACAGCGATTTAACGGCTTTCCAAAAATGCTCTTGCAAGCAAGCATTTTTGGAATACCCCAAGAACAGGCACAAAAGACAGCTGTCTTTTTAAAGTGCAACGGACCTGTTTTCTGCATGAAAGCAGATACTGCGTGCAAAAAAGCATAAACAGCGGTTTATGTAAGTTTGTACATTTAAATTGCAATTTTCGAAAAATTTAAAAGGGCATCGGATATAATCGATGTCCTTTTTGGTTGGCGCCTTTCGGTGTGGGAAATAAATCTTTAGCTCTAAAGAGGGAACATAAAAAGCTTGAGGATGACAAAAACCTCTATGATATAATAGTAAGTGGTTTGGCGACCGTATTACTAAACTATCATGGAGGTTTTTAACTTTAAATTTTGGTGTAAGATTTTTTTTCAAACACAAGTGGATACTGCTTGGGACACTGAACGGTTACCCCGTCTTCAATTGTAACACCCTTGTCAACAATTACGTTGCTTAAATTTGCATTTTCTCCTATGATGGCGTTCGGCAAAACAATACAGCCATCTAAAACCGCTCCTTCATCAATATACGCGTTTCTGAAAATAATAGAATTTTTTACAGTTCCGCGCACAACTGTTCCGTCGGCAACAATTGCGTGCGATACAGAGCTTCCTTCTACATAATGTGCCGGCGGGGAGTCTTTTGTTTTGGTGTAAATAGGATTGTTCGGAGAGAAAAGTTCACCAGTAATATTTAACTCTAACATATCCATATTGGTGTTATAAAAGGATTCAATCGAGTTAATACAGCTTGCATAACCGTTAAAAGGAATGGCGTGCACGTGATAAGATAAAATATTGTTGTAAATAAATTCTTTGAACGCGCTTTTTATACCATTTCCAGCTGCTTTATACAAAAGTTCAGTTAACAGTTTTTTCTTCATGAAGAAAATTTCCATACAAACATTGGCGTTCTCTTCGATTCCTATGTTTTTGGAAACGTTCAGTACTTTATGGTTTTGGTCAAACTTTAATAAGTCACAATTTAAGAAGCGTTTTTCCGCGTCCTTTATGGGGGTGTAAATTACGCTGATATCTGCCGCGGAAGCTTCATGTTGCTCCGCCATATAGTCAAGATCAATATTGGCAATCATGTAGGAGGAGGCTAAAATGACGTTTTCCTGTTTTGTACGGCTAAAAAATTCCATATTCATACCGAAGGTCTGTGCGGTTGCGTTGTCTGCTACACCTAAAATACTATTGCTAAAAGTAAAGAGCCCTCCGGTTTTACGGTCTAGATCCCAGGGCTTGCCGCTGCCCAGATGGTCTGCAAGTGAGCGTGTAGATTTAGGTGAAAATACAGAAATATGAGTTAAGCCGGCATTGATCATATTGGATAAAATAAAATCGATTACCCGAAAACGGCCTCCAACTGGAATTGTGCCAATCGGCCGGTTCGCGGTTAGGCTCCGGATATCATTTTCTTTTTCTTCTAAATTGATAATTCCCATGTAGTTTCGTAACATGCTTTTAATCCCCCTCTTATCCTACGATACCAGCGTCTACTGCATAAGTTCCAGGCTTAACATTACGTTTATCAGCAATTAAAGTAACCTCTGTACCATTACCAATTGTGTTATCCCCGTTAATTACAGCGCTGGTTCCGATAATTGCCTTTAATATTTCTGCATTGCTTAAAATGCGGGCATTTGTCATGATAACGCTGTCTTTGACATAAGCGTCTTCTGCAATATAAACGCCTGGGAAAATGACAGAGTTTTCAACTGTACCTAAAATAACACAGCCCTCTGATATAAGACTTCCAGACACTTTTGCGCATTCTCCGATGTGCTGTGCAGGCCGTGATTCGGATTTGGTTCTGATTTTCCAATCTTCATCGTATAGGTTCAGTGGATTGTTGGGGTTTAATAGATCCATATTCGCTTCCCAGATGCTGTCTATGGTTCCAATATCCCGCCAATATCCATCAAAGGGATAGGCATATAACTTTTTAAAGCTGGTGAGCATAGCCGGAATAATATTTTTACCAAAATCATGGGCAGAATGTTCGTCTTTTGCGTCTTTCTCTAAATATTGTCGCAGAATACGATAATTAAAAATATAAATACCCATAGAAGCGAGTGTACTCTTAGGATTTTTTGGTTTTTCTTCAAATTCATTGATGCGCATTTCTTCCGATACGTTCATAATACCAAAACGAGAGGCCTCCTGTTTTGGAACGTCAATGACCGCAATGGTTGCGTCTGCGCCTTTTTGTATATGATATGCTAACATTTTGGCGTAATCCATTTTATAGATATGGTCTCCCGATAAGATTAACACATATTCCGGACTGTAAGTATCCAAGAAATAACAGTTCTGATAGATAGCGTCAGCCGTACCTTTGTACCAGTCGCCGCCTGTTTCACTCATATACGGCGGCAGAACCGAAACACCGCCATGATATACATCCAAATCCCATGGCTTCCCGACGCCGACATGTTCGTTTAAGCCCCAGGGTTTGTATTGTGTAAGTACACCGATGGTGTTGATGCCGGAATTTGCACAGTTGCTCAAAACAAAGTCGATAATTTTATACTTTCCCCCAAAGGCAACTGCGGGTTTGGCAACATTTTTCGTAAGAGATTTTAAGCGGGAGCCCTGTCCGCCGGCAAGTATCATTGCCACCATTTCCTTTTTTACCATTATCATCATCCTCTCTTTGCCGAAGAAAATTATATGTCCAGCAGTCTAATCAGACTGTATTTTTCTTTCGTTATCTGTTCTTACCCGAGGTGTCAATGGGTTTCAGAATGATTGCACCATACGGAGGAAGATTTAACGTTACGCTGTAAGGCATTTCGCCGGCGCCGATGGGTTTAGGAATTAAAAACGCGCGGTTTAAGCCATTGTTCCCCCCAAACAGTGCGTGATCACTATTTAAGATTTCTTCATATTCTGTAAAGAACGGGACGCCCAATCGAAAATTTTCATGCGGCATAGGTGTAAAATTCATTAAGAAGACAAGCGTATTTTCTCTTTCTTTGCTGTAACGAGCAAAGGAAAACACGCTTTCATTCCGTGCATTTGCGTCACACCAGCCGAATCCTTCCCAACCGGTATCCTGTTCCCAGAGCGCAGGCTCGGACAGATAAATGTGATTCAGCGCTGCCGAAAAAGCTTTTAGACCAGCATATTCCGGAAATTGCAATAAATCCCACTCCAGTGGTTCATAGAATCGCCATTCCAAAGCATGTCCAAATTCATTTCCCATAAATTGCAATTTTTTTCCCGGCAGTCCGTACATATAGGTATAATACGTGCGTAATTGCGCAAATTTATCCCATCTATACCCCGGCATTTTTTCAACCATAGAGCATTTGCCGTGCACTACTTCATCATGCGAAAGGGGGAGTATAAAATGTTCATTAAATGCATAAAACAGGGGAAAGGTCATCTTTTCATGCAAGGAAGAGCGATAGATTGGATCATGTTTCATATACTCTATGCTGTCATTCATCCACCCCATGTTCCATTTGAAAGTAAAACCTAAGCCGCCTATTTCAGGCGGATGCGTAATGCCCGCCCGGTCGGACGAGTCTTCCGCGCAGGTAATTGTACCCGGATAAGCAGTTTGAATATATGCGTTCAGATCACGCAGAAAGCAGATTGCTTCTACATTATCATATCCGTCATACTGGTTTTTTAATTCATTGCATCTTGGCTTGCCAAAGTCAAAAGAAAGCATATTTGCAACGGCGTCTACTCGTATACCGTCAATGTGAAATGCTGAAAAATAATAATCTGCACAGGATTTTAAAAAAGAGCGTACATGTGTTTTCGTAAAGTCAAAGTTGCAGGTTCCCCATCCGGGGTTATCTGCTTTAACTGCATTGTCTGACTCAAATAAATGGGTTCCGTCAAACGCATACAATCCGTTTTCATCCCGGCAAAAATGCCCTGGCACCCAATCCATGATAACACCAATGCCCGCATCATGCAGACAGTTGATAAAGTACTGGAAATCCTCCGGTGATCCATATCTGCTGGTGATTGAATAATAGCCGGTGGTTTGGTATCCCCATGAAGCGTCTAAAGGATGTTCGCAAATGGGGAGCAGTTCTATATAATTATAGCTCATTTCCAATGCGTAATTTGTAAGATATGGTGCTATTTCCCTGAAATTATAAAAGCTTCCGTCTTCTTTTTGTCGAAAGGAGCCTAAATGTACTTCATATATATTCACGGGCTGTTTTAAAATATTGTCTTTCCGTTTGGTGTTCCAATATTCTTGATCAGTCCAGGCAAAATCGGGGAGGTGATATATAATAGATGCAGTATTGGGTCGCAATTCGCTGTAAAAAGCAAACGGATCACTTTTCAAAACGGTTTTTCCGTTGTGACAAATCGCGTATTTATAAGTATCGCCAATTTTTGCTTCCGGAATAAAAGCATGCCAAATACCATTTGTCAAAACCAACGGGTTTTTTCCTTCGGTCCAGTTATTAAAAGAACCCACAACAAAAACCTGCTCTGCATTTGGCGCAAAAACAGCAAACTGTGTCCCTCGTTCTGTGGGATGCGCACCCAGAAATGTATAGCATTTAGCGCTTGTACCTGCATAAAAATCGGTTAATAAATGTGCAGATGCTTCAAAAAAATTATTCATATTTTTCCCCTGTATGGTATTTCGTTGATCTCTTCTAAATTCATTATAAAACGCAGAATGTGGTTTGTCAAGAAGTTTTCAAGCCCTTAAAACGATTTGAAGCAACAGCAACAAAGCAATTCCGGGAACACCTAAAACACCGGTAACTGCTGCTGTTACAACGTTTATGCCGATGCTGATGCCGGCCAATGTGCCTGCGAAGTTAATAACCATCAGCAAAACACCTCCGGCGACCGCATTCAGTACAAGTTTAAACGCGATGCGCAGCGGCGTGTAAAATAAACGTATTAAAATGAATAAAAGCATAAGTCCCAAAACAAAAGCCGCTATAAATTCCAGTGTTTGTGTTTCCATGATTTTTCTCTCCTATTGTCTGTTATTCTGTAATATATATTCAGGGAATAACAGGGTTATGCGGGTGTTTTATTGGACACAGAATTTTCAAAATATTTGTATAAAGCGATGGCAGAGCGGGTACAATAACTCTTGAAAGGAGTGTGAAACACATGAATAGTCAGACAAACAAAGTAAAATGCGGTGTTACAGACTGCGCATACTACAATGAAAATTATTGTACGGCAAACGAAATTAAGATTGGTGGCGAAAATGCGACCACAGCGGATGCAACAAATTGTGAAACTTTTGTAAACTCAGGGAATATGGTTAATTCTTGCGGGTGCTCTGCTAAAGGCGGAGAAACAAAAATTTGTTGTCAGGCGAGAGAGTGCAAACATAATGAGGACAGTAAATGCACGTTATCCGGCATTGATGTTTCCTGTACTTGCGCGTCTTGTGATTGCAGTTCTCATGATCAAACATTCTGTTCCTCCTTTAAACTCTAATTGTAAATAAAAAAATGGCTTTACGCCGCCGGCACAGATGTTTTCTTTTGTTGCATTTTAAACAGAAGAAAGCGTCTGTGCTTTTTTTGGAATACAGATCATTTTCAAAATACTTTTCAAAATACTATTTATTGACTTTACAGAAAGAATATGCTACAATAAACTATAATATGACTTTTTCAGAAAAGAGGAGTAACCATGATGAAAAGAATCCTTTGCTTGGCGCTTTGTCTGACTGTTTTTATTTCTTTAGGCGTGCCATCTGTTTTAGGGGCAACATTTACAGACGTGCCGCAAGACAATGCTTATTATGAAGCAATTGATATTTTATCTGATTTTAATATTATATTAGGAGATGAAGGTACAGGCACTTTCCGTCCGGATGCTGAAATCAGCCGAGAAGAATTCAGCGTTATCGTTACGAGAATTTTAGGCGTAAGCAATATTCAGCCGGATTTATCTGTTTTGCCATTTAAAGACGTTACGCCGGAAACTTGTGATGAATGGAGCTTAATTGCTACCAAAGTTGCATATGACCTTGGAATTGTCGGCGGATACGGAGACGGAAATTTCGGACCCAAAGATCCGGTTACATATGAACAGGTTGTGAAAATGCTGGTATGCGCGTTAGGCTATGAACAAAGTGCAAAAGAAAACGGCGGCTGGCCGGTTGGTTACCTGAAAGTAGCCAATGATTTGGGAATGACCAAAGATGCAGTCATGACGCAGTCGGATAATGCACCGCGCGGCATTGTTGCGCAGCTTGTATATAATTCGTTGGAAATTGATTTGATGGAATCTACAGGCAATGGCAACTATACGGTACAGCAAGGACACAATTTGTTAACCGATAAACTCGGCTATAAATATGCGCAAGGACAAGTTACCGGTATTCCTGGTATGGCAATTACGCATACAGCGAGTCGTTTTGAAGCAGATGACGTGGAAATAGACAGCAGTGTTGTTTATAAAGTCGGCAATACAGAGGCGCAGAAATTTTTTGGATATCAGGGCGAATTTTATTATAAAGAAAAAGCAGATGTACGTACGCTGGTTTCTTTTAAACCAAATTCGAAGGCTGTCGAATATGTAATTGAGCCGGATCTGATACAGAAGATCAGTGCAGATGAGATTGAATATTATCCCACTGATGACGCAGCTAAAACAGAAAAAATTTCCATCAAGGGTGCCATATATATGTATAACGGTGCATCTAAAAATTTAGAAGACATCAGCATTCCTATGATCGGTGCGCTGCATATTATTGACAATGATGCGGATGAAACAGCAGATGTTATTATTGTTTCGGATGCCCGCGTTGTAGTGGCGTCTGCGGTAGATGCAACCAAAAAGCTGGTTTATAATGAGTATAACAAGACGGAATCTTTGGATTTGAGCGGGGAGGAAAAGGACGTCCAAATTCTAAAAAATGGTGCAGAAGTGCAGTTTAGCACAATTGCAAAGGGAAATGTACTTATTGTTACCGAAAGCAGCAATTTAATAACCGTCAACGTAATTACCAAAACAGTTACCGGCATAGTTACAGCCTATGAAAACAACCGTGAAATATATGAAATAGGCGGGAAGAGTTACATAGCTTCTCAGCCGTATTTGGATTATATAGCCAAGAACCCGGACAAACAAATCTACGTTGGAGATAATGTTACATTTTATTTGAGTGACGATGGAGAAATTTTGTATTCAAAACTTTCGGCCACAGCTATGAATCTTGGATATATTGCAGCCGCTGAAACAGATACAATTGAAAAAATTACGCGTATTATGCTGTATAATACATCCAACAAAATGACTGTTCTGGATTGCAGAGATACGGTCATTATTAACGGAGAAGCGGTAAAATACGATAAGGTGGTTGAAAAGCTCGAAAACAGCTGCGCTTTGACCAACAAGGATCCGGACGCAGTAGGAACAGCGGTTTCGCAGCTGGTGAAATATACCACAACCAATGATAATTTGATTGACACCATTATTACCATGTCTGAAACGGGAGACAGCGCAAGAGATCTGGTGCTGGGAAAAGCTTATGACAGTGAGGGGCTGGTTTATTACAGCACCACAAGAACATTTAAAGATACAAATATTTCTTTAAATGCAAATACAAAAGTGTTCATGGTTCCAACCGATCGCTCAGATGAAGAAAATTATGCCGTTAAATCTTACTCTTCACTATCTAACGGGAAAAATTATAAGGTGGAAATATATGATGTGTCAGATACAGGGGTTGCTGGTGCAGTGGTAGTTTATGGTTACACTACTTCTTCAGGCAACTCGCTCGGCACGCAAGTTGCAGTTATTAAAAGCATTTCACAGGTGCTCAACAGCGATAATGAGAATGTACATGAAGTTATTTTGATGCTGAATGGCAAAGAGTATAAAGTGCAATCATTAAACACTTCCGTTATGAAAGATCTCAAACCGGGAGATGCGATCCGTTATGCGACAAACGCACAGTCTAAGTTGACTATGGCAGTTAAGATATTCGACCCGGAAAGCGAAGATTTTACTTTTGTAAATAAAGGAGAAGGATTAAGATATTATACCGAAACGCCGTATAACAATACCAATAATACGTATTATCATATGACTGTATGCGGAACTGTGTACAGCCGGGATGATCAAAGAATGCTGGTTTCAACCGGTGACATAGATGCGCAAGGTAATCTGGATTTAGAAGCGCCAATGTATTCAATTATATTCGGAACGGCGACAGCGTACTATTTATACGATAAAAGTTCTAAAACGCCGCTGTCAGTAACAGATATTACAAAAGATTATATTGCAAGCTGGGTAGATGCTAAAACGGGTGCGTCTAAGGTTATGGTGTACAGCAATTATACCAATGTTCGGTTTGTATATATTATCAAAGAATAAAAACAAAGGACTGCCCCGATAGAGGGCAGTTTTTTGTGGGTTGCAAAATGAAAAGATGTATGATATAATGCGCGTAGAGGAGTAATCAGAAAATAAGGGAGGAGAAAAGATGGGGGAGAAACTTACAAATAGAGAAATTGGACTTCGTTTAAAACAATGCAGAGCGGCAAAAGGTTATACACTGCAGCAAGTTGCAGAACTTGTCGGGGTGGATCGTTCGACTATACAGCGTTATGAAACAGGCGGAATCGTGGTTATTAAACGACCTGTTGTGGAATCCATTTGCACTTGCCTCGGCGTAAACCCCAAATGGGTTTTGGGGGAGAGCGCTGTTAAAGCAGTGCAAAAAGATGCACATTTTGCCGATGATGTATTAGCCCTTACACGTCGATTATCTGAAATTCCCGAAATGCGCCGTGCAAAATTGATGGAAAATTTAAATGGAATTGTAGATTTATATGTTGAAAATTTGGAAGATACGCAAAAATAAAAATATTATAAGCAAAACGCTCCTGTCAAGGACTGTTCAAACTGTCAAAGAAGCATCGTTTACACAATAAGTAAACGATGCTTCTTTAGAAAAATATATTATTTTATCAATATACGAATAGTTTTTATGTAACTTAAACAAATCAGTAACGGTTTTTAAGTATTCATCATACATATTTATTGCTCCTGAACGAGGGTATGTTTTTGCTATAAATCCATCTTTATCAGTTTGAAAAGCGTCAATCATTTTAATTAGTCTTTTCTCAAGTTCGTCTTTATCCAAATCAAGTGTTCTTTGAATATCTATCGGACAATAAAAACAAATACCTTTTTGATATTCCCTAAATCCCCATGTTATCCTGCTGATTCAAATTTATCACATCATATCCGGCATTAGTAAGCTCTTCAATAATATCTATTGTATAGCCGCAGGAATGTATGAAAGTGTCAAGTCCCAATTCATGCTATCTGTCATAAAGCTTTTAAAACGAGGTTTAAAGATGGAATTAGACGTATCCATTCCAACCATCAACCTCACCTGCAATACTTATCATCCATTGTTATAATACCGTTGAAACCGAATTTTGCCATCATTTTGGCGGATTTAATATCAATTTCACAAAGTTTGTCACATGTTTTCTCTGCTAATTCTATTTTTGCAAAAGAGTTCATTAAAAAATCTTCAAAGCCAAATAGGTCAATCATATGTTGAAAAAGACCAAAGGAAGCATACCCGATATATATTTTTCATTATTACTTTGTTTAAATTGCCTCGTCTATTTTATCATATCGCCATTCTCGAACAAATCAGGAAAAATGTAACCTTTCAGATTTTCTTGGCCCTTTAAAGATAAGATTTTGGTTCATCCAAACTTTCGCCAATTGATTCATACACAACGCCCCATTTATTTACACCATTCATTTTCCTTCTTTTCTACAAAAACTCAAATTATATCTTACCATAAGTTAAAAAACATTGACACTTATTTGTATATATTATATAATTATATATAGGTTATATACAGGGGATGCTATATTTTGAAAAGTATTTTACAAAAAATTCTAATTTTAATTTCTCTGATTGTCATGACATCGGTATCAGTACTGGCAGATGAAATGCCAATAACAGTTTGGGTTGACGGGAAAATGATTGAGTTTGATACGCAGCCTGTTTTGGAATCTGACCGCACATTGGTACCTATGCGTGCAATTTTTGAAGCATTGGGCGCAGAAGTATCATGGGAAGAAGCTACATCAACCGCACTTGCAAAAAAAGATGATATAAGTATTGAAATTGCAATTGACAGTGATTTTATGATGAAAAACGGGCAAAAAATCCCTCTTGATGTGCCTGCAAGACTAATTGGTGACCGCACATTGGTTCCTGTCAGAGCGATTTCAGAGAGCTTTGATGCAACTGTTGAATGGCTGCAGGAAGAAAATAAAGTAATCATTACTCCGGCTGTCGAAGAAGAAAAACAGGAAGAAATTCAAAATCCTGAAAATACTGTAGATGAAACAACAACGCAGGCATATATAGAACTTTCCGAAGAGGATATGCAACTATTAAAAGATAGATACAATAATTTAATAAGATATGGTTTTGAACAATTTAATTTGCCTAATGCAGTGTTAGCAGAAAATGAAGAAATAGCTGATGAAATTATAGAAAACAGCGAAACGGCAAAGGACCTTGCATTTGATACATGGAACAGCACAGTAATGGAAAATATTATTCAAATATTGACAGAGTCTGAAACGAAATATGTTATTAATGTAGAATCAGCAGATGCTTTAGAGGCCTCTTTATTAAAGATTGTATCGGACGCAGGCTTGGAAGCACATGATTATTTTGATGTGTCATTTGAAACGCTGTATGACGGCAGTGTTATGATGCTTATCACTTTTGATAAAACAGATACAATCCTAGCATGTAAATATATTGGGGTTGTCGTGCGCCCCGACAAAAGTATAAGATATTTTACGGCGGAAACAGATTTACTTTATCCTGATTATTTGTTTTTCTGTGAGATTACAACGGATAATAGGGGAACATATTCAAATATAGGATTTGGAAAAGAAGATTTTATTGATGCTTCAAATATTGTATTAAAACAAAATATGAATATATATGAATGAATTTTTAAATTAACATATAACAGCAGTTATTAAGGCTATTGTTTCAAACTTTCAAAAAAGCCACCTGAAGTAAAACTTTAGGTGGCTTTTTTTTGATAAAATATGGTATAATAGAAGTATAAAAGGCGGTGGCAAAATACATATGGTCTGACTATGTAGGTTTAAAAGAGGATATCCGTCACAGCGACAGAGGAAAAGAAATATATTCATTGCAAAGCTGGGTCAAGCTCAAATTTGCTGCAATGAGCTTAAAAAAGATAGCAAAGCTGGGCGTAGGAATGCCCAACATTTCAGCTTTATTTTTTGAATATTTTACAAACATTGAAAATTAATAAAAACAGTCTGAACGGTCCTGTCAAGGGCCGTTTTTGCCGAATTTATATCTCTTCCGGATCGTCGGATATCATATTATTCCATGTTAAATAAACAGGAAGGACTTTCCCGAGTAAATTTTTTTTCATGGCTTTGCGGACATAAATATAGTTATCGGTGTATCCGCTATAGATGTTTTCTTCTTCCTGTTTTTCAAAATATACGTTATGCTTGGTGTGCAGCTGGCTTTTAAAGAAATCATTGCGCAAATGTCTGCTCAAGGTAATTAAGCTTTGCGTGCGCAAACTGCGTACGCTTTTTTCGGGAAGTCCTGGCAAAAGCGCCGCTTTTGTTCCTTCGCGCGGCGAATAGGGAAATGCGTGGATTTTAGCCAATCTGCATTTTTTTGCAAATTCAATGGTTTCAATAAAATCATCATCTGTTTCCCCGGGAAAGCCGGCAATAATATCTGTTGTGATTGCGGCATCCGGAAAATAAGAACGGATCAGCTCGGTTTTTTCAAAATATTCATCGGTGGTGTAGTGTCGATTCATGGCTTTAAGAATTTTATCGCTTCCGCTCTGAAGAGATAGATGAAAATGACAGCAGAATTTTTCCTGCGCCTTACAGCGTTCTAAAAATGCTTCTGTTACCGTGTTTGGCTCTAACGAAGAAAGGCGTACGCGTTTTACCTGCTTCGGCGCGGCGGATGCCTCTATAGCGTCTATTAAGTGCACATCTTCTTGAAAATCAGTGCCGTAAGCACCTGTTTGTATACCGGTTAGAACAACTTCATATACTTTGTTTTTAGCAAGTGCCTCCGCTTCGGATCGGATATTGTCTAAAGAGCGGCTGCGCACCTTTCCGCGCACATAGGGAATAATACAGTAAGAACAGTATCGGTTACAGCCGTCCTCAATCTTTATATATCCGCGTGTACGGGAAGCGTGTTTGCCTGTTACCGGCGTTTCGACAAAGCAATCATAGCTTTTAATGTCATCTACTGCGTCAATTTCATGATGCGGCTTTTGCGGACGTACCAAATCAAGCAGCTTTTGTTTATTGCCTGTCCCCAGAATAATATCTGCGCCAATCTGTTTTTTTTCGGCTTCGGTTAAGTGTTGTGCATAACATCCGATCAGAGCAACAATGCCGTCGGGATTGGTTCTTCTTGCACGGGATACCGCTTGCCGCGACTTTTTATCGCTGGTTGCTGTTACTGTACAGGAATTGATAATGTATAAATCGCATACTTCATCAAAATCTAAAACTTTATATTTATTTCGGATAAACAGTTCTTTGAGAGATTCTGTTTCGTATTGGTTTACTTTACAGCCCAATGTGTAAAAGGCTACTGTTCGCATGCTAATCTCCTTCTTTTTTCGGTTATATTAAATTTAGATTAAAAAAAAAAAAAAACCCTTGACTAATTACT
>CALXJH010000217.1 GCA_944388555.1 uncultured Clostridia bacterium | reverse complement strand
AACCCGCTATTCTCAGAAAGAACAGCCTGCAACGCTGTATGTAGAGGGAAATAAGGCAAAAGTAGTGTTTGATACGCCGCAGCGTGCAATCACGCCCGGTCAGGCTGTGGTGTTTTATCAGGAGGATATTGTGGTAGGCGGCGGAACCATTTTATAAAAATAAAATAAAAATATTCAAAAAAGTCTTTACAAAAATAATAGGGTGTGCTATAATCTTATAGGTAAATAAAAAAAGTGCGGGCGTAGCTCATCTGGTAGAGCGCCACCTTGCCAAGGTGGAGGTAGCGAGTTCGAGCCTCGTCGCCCGCTCCACAAGTCCACAGCCCCAGGATTCTCTTGGGGCTTTTTTTGTAGAATGATGGAGGGATATGTATGAAAAAAAGAAAAATCAAAAAACTGAATACAAATATATTTTTCGGTTTTCTTGCTTTTGCTGCGTTTGTGATGTTCCTCGTTTCTTTCTTGTTTAACGGCGTGGGAAAAACTGTTTTTTTAAGTATCTCCGCCTTGTTTGCTGCGCTTATACCGCTATTTGACTTTATGGAAAAACGCTCGGCAGGCTATATTTCTTTTAATCCGCTTTTGTACATACTTGCAGCACTGCTTTCCTTCATTTTCATAGATGCGTATCAGGGATTGCTGCTCTTGTTATTTTACGCGATAGGAATTGCTGTTAAAGAGTGGACCGCACATTCAAAAATCAATGCGGAATATGCTATGCAGGAAATACAGCAGAAAAAATATCATATATATGTGCATGGAACGCGTCAGGTCAAAGAGGCGCGCGATATAAAAATTAACGACAGGGTAGAGCTTCTTTCCGGAGAGATTCTCCCGGTAGACGGAATGGTTGTTTCAGGTGAGGCTATGGTGTCTGTATCTGAAATAGACGGCACAAGCCGTGTACATAATGTACATGCGGGCGAACGGTTGACTGCAGGGATCACTGTCTTGTCCGGAAGCGTTATCATCTGTGCGTCCACCGATTTGCAGGATAGCACCATTGCTAAGATGATTGGCTATAAAACCTGTTTGCTTGGTACGCTGACGCACCATGAAAAATCTGTTATTAAAATCGTCAACATTATTACAGCCGTGGTGGGTATTGCCGGAATTGTGTGGTTTTCTGTTGCGGGGATACAGGCAAAACAATTGTATCCGGCGATGCAGGGGATCGTTTGGATGTGCTTCATATGCTCAACAGACGCTTTCCGCAGTCTTCTGCATACAGCTTACCTGAATGCGGCAGTTCGATGCAGTAATAACGGCATTGTTGTTAAAAACAAGCGGTTGGTTGAGAAAAGTATGTATATCAAAAATCTGCTGTTCCGCAAACAGGGCGTTTTAACCACACGAACACCCGTAATTTCTAAAATTATACCCATTGACGGGGTTTCGGAAAATGAGTTGATTACGTTTGCGGTGTATGCGCAGTATAAAGCGACACACCCCATTTCTGCTGAGCTGCGCAATGATTACGGGAAACGCGTAAAGACCGCTGAAATTTCCTATTTCATGGAAACTGAAGACAACGGCGCCATGGTACAGCTGCAAAACGGCATTGAAATTATTACCGGAAACTCAAAAGTGTTAAATGATTATGGTATTGTTACAGGGATTATCAGCGAAGAGTCGGTTCTTTGCGTCGCGGTGAACAACGTGTTTATCGGCCATATTGTGTTTGAATATGAAATCAAAGAAGATATCCGCCAGTATGTGGATAGTTTAAAGTATGCGGGCGCAAAGAATTTGTCTATTGTAACCAAAGATTCGGAGCGTGCGGCAAAAGCCATTGCCGCAAAAAGCGGAATTAAGCGATATTACAGCGATCTGAGTAAAACGGAACTGGAACAAACGGTCAATTCTTTCGGGAAAAACACCGTGTATATAGGCTATGGCAAGGGAGATGCGTATGCTTTTGGCGATGAGTGTGCCAAATTGATGTATGGCGGATTCCAATACGATAACCCCACAACCGATGGTTTGCTTCTTTCAGACCATCTGGGAAGTGTTTTGAAATTTTTTAATATTATTAAGGATACAAGACATTTGGTTCTTCAAAATCTTGTGCTGTCGCTGCTGATTGTGGCGGCGATTGTCTGGACTGCTGTTTCGGCAGGATGGGCGGTCTGGGCCGGCGGACTTTTCGTCATTACAGGCGCACTTTTAAACGGAGCCAATGGTTACAGAATGTGTAAAAAGCTTTAAGGAGTTGGAATATATGGGAAAATTTTCCGGATATGTGATTTGTTCAGATATTGACGGAACACTGATTACAACCAAACATCAAATTCATCCGAAAAATTTAGAAGCCATTCGGTTTTTCAGACAAAACGGCGGAAAATTTACGCTTGCAACAGGGAGAATGCCTA
The DNA here is from genome assembly GCA_944388555.1 of uncultured Clostridia bacterium. Classification (GTDB taxonomy): domain Bacteria; phylum Bacillota; class Clostridia; order RGIG6154; family RGIG6154; genus RGIG6154. The sequence continues at coordinate 1,667 of CALXJH010000217.1, read as the reverse complement.
AATCTGTAGAACAATTCATTCCTCAAGTACAGCCGGATTATCCCGTAATCGTACTCAATGGCTGCGGTATTTATGATTTTAAGCAGAAACAGTATTTGTGGGTGCTCACTTTAGAGGAGGATTCAAAGGACGTTGCCGAGGAAATTATGCACAACCATCCGGAAAGCGGCGTTGCGATTGTGAACGCGAAAGATACCTTCTTTTTAAACGATAATGAAAGCGCACGCTATTTAAGAGAAGTAGAGGGCTTTACTTATCACATGGGAAGTTATGAAACGGTTGAAAAGCCGTGGATTAAATTTGTTTTCTGCCAGAAGCCGGAATATACTGTTGCTATGCGTGAGGCTTATAGGAACAGTCCGTATGCGCAAAAATACAAAATGGTACAAAGCGGTGCACCGTATTTTGAGTTTTTCAACCGCGCGGCAAATAAAGGCGCCGCGTTGAAACGTTTATCACAAATGTGCGGATTTTCTCTTGAAAGAACTGCTGCAATCGGAGATAATGAAAATGATTTGGAGATGGTAAAAACCGCGCATTATAAGGCGGCGGTAACCAATGCAAATCCCATTTTAAAAAACGCTGCAGACATCATTACCGTTTGTAATGACGAAGGCAGCGTTGCGGATTTGATTTATAAATTGGATGGGCTGCTTTAAAAATCATCGTCGTCGTGAAATATGGGTTTGGCCGGATTGGGCTTTGATGTAAGTCCGTACTGCGGACGCTGGTATATATTGATGATATTCGACTCGGTAAGTATACCGTTTTCCGCAAAGGAGAATCCGTCGAAGTGATCTACAATCACAAAATCCATCAGTGATTTTTCTACCAGCTTGAGGGCGTGGAAAATCGCTTCAGCAGTATTGGCATCTGCTTCCGAAGGATAGGTCGAGCCGGAAGTGTGATTGTGCGCAACAACCACATAGCGCGCATTTAATGTCAGGGATTCTTTTACGACCTGATCTACAAAGATCTGTGTTTTATTAAAAGTGCCTTTGGAGAAATGCACCAATTTAATGATCCGTTTGCTTTGGTTCAGATATAAGGCATAAGAACATTCCACTTTGTTGCCCAAGCATTTGTTTTTAAAGAAATTCAACACTTTGTCTGTGCGGTCATATTCAATGGATTTAGGTTTGGAACATGCCATCTGGTAGTAACGGAAAACCGGGAGGTAGCTGGACAAAAGATGTGCAGATTTTTGTCCGATGCCTTCTACAGTCATAAGTTCATCTTTAGACGCTTCTAAAACTCCTTCAAATGAAGCAAACGTTTTTAAAAGGCGGTGTGCCAGTAAATTAGTATCCGAACGTGGAATGGAGAAGAAAAGAATATATTCTAAAATTTCGATATCGGATAAACAGTCAAAACCGCCTTTTTCGATTCTTTCACGTACCCGCTCGCGATGTCCTTTATGTAAATTTTCTTTCAGCATATGTACCTCCACAACCTTTCTCAAGATTCTATAACTATAAAATGAAAAGAAAATAAAATGAAAAAGAAAAGCCGAACTTTAAAAAAGAGTTCGGCTTGGTGACTCTAAGGGGATTTGAACCCCTATTGCCGCCTTGAGAGGGCGGTGTCCTAACCATTAGACGATAGAGCCATTTGTAGGCGAAAAATATTATACAACACTTTTGAGAAAAAAGCAAGTATTTTTTTAA
>CALXJH010000216.1 GCA_944388555.1 uncultured Clostridia bacterium | reverse complement strand
CTACATCCTGTTTTTTCAGTGTTCTGAGCACCAAAAGCAGCGCTGCATACACCAAAGCACCTGCCGCCACTGCGCTAAGAAGTGCAACGGTATTTCCGGTATAAATTGAAACCCATCCATAAACCTTCAGCGCTGCAAACCCCATCGCCGCAGTACACACCAGCGTTTTTAAAAGAAAAACCAGTCCGTAATTGGGGCGCATGGATTTCTGAATAACTGCCAAATTCAACAGTGCCGTTGTAATATAGCAAAGCACCGTGCCATAGGGCGCGCCGTTAATATTGATGTCTATATTGCCCACCAGGATAAAGTTAACAATGACTTTCACCGCGCCGCCGATGAGCATATTCACCACCGGCATCCAAACCTTTCCGGTCGCTTGAATAATCGAATTGGTGACCATAACCAAGCTCACAAAAATAATGCCGTAGGAAAGGACGGTCAGCATGCCGGCGGCATTAATATCATTATATACAAACTGCAAAACCGGCGCTGCCAAAACCGACATGCCGACTGCACAAGGGAGTGCAAACAAAAGTGTGATGCGGATTGCGGTTTCAACGGTATGTTTCGCCAGTTCGCGCCGCTTTGCCGCAATCGCGCCGGTAATGGCAGGCACAATGCTGATGCTCAGCGCTGTTATAACGGTAGGCGGCAAATTAAACATGGGTACGGCATACCCGGAATAATATCCGTACATCTCCTTGCGTGTGGCTTCATCAAAACCCAGTCCGGCAAGCTGGTTTAAAATCATGGTCAGATCAATCAGGCTTGCGAGCGTAAACACTGCCGAGCCCAGTGTAATCGGAACTGCCAGCCGCAGCAAACGGGACAGCAGCTGCCGGTTTGGCGTAAGCGGCAACGTGTTTTCTTTCGCCTGCATTTTGAGCATTTTATTCGTCTTGCGGTAATATCCCACCAAGTATACCGCGCCTAAAAACGCACCGGTAGAAACACCTAAGATTGCGCCCGCCGCCGCCATATCTTTTCCAACCGGCAGCAGCAGATAGGAAAGAATCAGTCCGATAAACAATTTGCCGCAGGCTTCAATCATCTCAGAAACCGCTGTAGGCACCATATTACTCATGCCCTGGAATAATCCCCTGTAAACACTCATCACAGCTACAAAAAACAGACAGGGCGATAACGCCAGCATGGCGGTTGCGGCGGTAGGAATCCCCAGCCGCTGCGCAAAAAAGCGGGAGCCGAAAAACAGCACCGCACTGCCGATTAAGCCAACGGTCAGAAGAAGTTTATTGGCAACTGAAAAAATGCGGCGTACTTCCGCATAGTTTTGCCTTGCCGCACTTTCAGATACCATCTTGGAAATAGCAACCGGCAAGCCTGCCGTCGCCACCATAAACAAAACATTGTATATCGTATAGGACGCGTTATATACCGCGATTCCATCCGCACCCAAAATAAATCTTGTCAGAGGAATTTTAAAAAGTGCACCGATAATTTTGACAATCATATTTGCCACAGCCACAATGAGCGCACCTTTTAAAAAACTTTGCTTTTTCAGTTTTGTCACATTGCTTCCTCCTTGTTTATCCGTCTGATATATTATTATACCAAAGTAAGGCCAAAAATGCAAATATTTCTTTTATCCACAGAAAAAATACTGTTTATTGACAAAAAACGCAGTGTGTGATACACTAATTTAAGAAACCGATTTGAAAAGAACAGAAAGGCAGGAAATCTCATGAATGAAACATGCGCCGTTTGCGTTTACGCAAAAATGCTGACAGATGACGACCATGTCCTGTGCGAAAAAAAAGGGCTGATGCCCAAAGACGCGCGCTGCCGCAAACAGCAGACCGATCTTACGAAAATCCATATCCGCAGAAAACGCACCATTGCGCCTATGCCGGTACAAAAAAAGCAAACCGACACTTCTGTTTGATAAAAACGCCTGTGTACGGCAGAAAGACGGGACAGCACAATTTTTCAATCACAGACGGACAACAGACTGCCTGTGCAGTATGACAAACAAGATCGTTTTCAAAATCGAAACATGCCGGCCTGAAAGAGCTTTGTTTTATAAATTATAAAAAGCCGCAAGGAAACAGTCTTAGTTTCCTTGCGGTTCTTTGTTGTGTAAGAACAAAATTTCCATTTCTTACGCTTTCCGGCATATATGTTCCGCAGCCGGGCGCTTACAAAAAACAGGTTTTCCCGGGCGTGTATTTAAGTGCAAAACAACGCTTTTCCCTTATGGCTGCGTAATCAAACTTTCATCCCGCACAAAGGGTTCGTTGAAGATATAATGAATAAAGACTTCCTCTTTCTGCCCTTCAATTAAGAACTGTACTTTCTGTACTGTATCCAGCTCGGTCAGCGTATTGACAATCGAATAAATGGTCATGGTCTCTCCGGCGCTTCCGCCCCAATGCTTGGTTTTAAATTCCTGTGAAAGATTCACAAAACAGGTGCCTTCCCTGGTTTCCACGCCTAAAATTTTGGTTTCCTGCGGTATGGTTTTATATGCATAATCCGCTTCCGGACCCTTAATCAGCTCACTGACCAGCACATATTCCAGGCTTTCTTTGGAATTGATGGCCACCATTCTGCCTTCTGCAACCAGTCCGTCCGCGTTCTTATTGGCAAAATACAGCTGTACATATTTATAATCTGCAAGCACAAGCTGAGAATCGTATACAATATCTTCTTTTCCCATCGTGCTTACAACAGAACCGTCGGTTGTACGCAAATCCTCTCCGTCAACTAAAATTTTCACTTCATCTACTTCTGCCAGCTCTGTCAGTGTACTCACGACCGCTGTGCGTGCGAAAATACTGTCTACTTCTTTATCAAATCGGAAATTAGCGTTAAAATCCACCGTTGCAACACGATTGGTCACATCAATCTTTAAAATACTGGTTCCTTCGGGTACGGAGCGTTTCAAATCACTGCGCGCCGGACCTTTGAGCAATTCGCTCAGAACTAAATTCGGAAGCGAAACCTGCTCATCATTCGGCAAAAGGATTTCCCGCTCTTCTATTTCCAGCTTTGTTCCCGCATTGTTTAAAAAATACAGTTTAGCAGTGTATTTATAATGATCCTCTGCCGTGCAGGCTGTCAGTGTGCACAAAAACAGCAGCACCAATACGCATGCGGTCCATTTCGTCCATTTTTTATTCATTGTTCGTTTCCTCCTTATCCGCATGTTGTCTGAGCGGCAGTATGATAATAAAGGTAGACCCTGCGCCTTCTTTCGAATCCACTAAAATTTTACCTTTATGCAGCTCTACCACATCTTTTACAATAGAAAGTCCAAGCCCTGTGCCGCCGCTTTCCCTCGAACGGGCTTTATCAACCCGATAAAATCTGTCAAATACGCGGTCTACGTCCGATTCCGGAATCCCGATTCCATTATCGCTGATTTCAATACGGCAAAACTCACCTTCTTTTTTAAGCGTCAGCTTTACCACCCCGCCTGCCGGCGTATATTTTATGGCGTTGTCGGTAAGGTTATAAATGACCTGCCACATTTTCTGCGCATCCACTTCGGCATACACCTGTTCTGTATCAATAACTGCCATTGCGATGTTTTTACGGTCTGCCTGCGGCTTGAGCGAGCGGCTAACCCGTTCTAACAGCTCATTGATACAAGTAAGTTTTGTGTCCAGCACATCTGTTCCCGCATCCATCTTTGTCAGCGTCAGCAGCCGGTCTACAATCTTTGCGAGGCGGTCCACTTCGCCGTTGATATCGGTCATAAACTCGCCGATATAGCTGTTTTCCTCAGTCTGTACCGACAAAATCGATTCGGACAGCAATTTAATGGAACTGAGCGGCGTTTTTAGTTCATGAGAGGCGTTAGATACAAACTGCCGGCGTTTTTCTTCCATCTCCTCCAGACGATCCGCCATATTGTTAAACGCATTGGCAAGCTCTGAAATTTCATCTCTGCCCGTTACCTTTATACGCTTATTCATCGTACTTGAATTAAAGGAGGATACAAACTGCGTAAGCGTTTCAATCGGGCTGATAATAATATCCGCCATTACCCAGCTGAGCACACTGATCAGCAAACAAACCACAATCGAGATTACCACCAGTATCCAGCGGATGTTTTCCAGAAAGTCCTCTGTTTCCTGCATGGTCTGCGAAATGTATACCGCTCCGATGATTTCCGAATCAGACAGCACTGTAACCGCGCCTTCCAGTACGTTTCCGATTTCATCTGTTTTGGTGGTGCTGACAGTATCATTGCCCAGCAGTGCCGAAGTTATTTCTTCTTTCATGAGTACCTTTCCCTGTACATCACTGTAGCTATTTGAATCGTAAATAACCTCTGCGTGTTTGTTGGTTATAATTACCCGCGTGTTTTCCGCCACGTTGAGCTGCGATATCAGCCATCCGATGATACCGCGATCCTCCTCGATATACTCACTTACCACGTTTGCCACAACATTGGCGTTTGCCAAAAGCTCTACCCGCTGCTGATTATACAAATACTGATTGATGGCTGCCAAAATATAGGTTGACAAAAACAAAAGCGTCATGACTACGATACTTACATAAGTGACAATCAGCCTTTTTCGGGTTGCGCGCGGTTTATGCTTCTTTAAAATAGTAACCTACCCCCCATTTGGTCAGAATGTACTTAGGCTCTGCGGGATTAGGCTCCACCTTTTCGCGCAGACGGCGCATATGCACATCCACTGTGCGCACATCGCCCGGGTAATCATATCCCCAGATAATATCCAGCAAATCGTCTCTTGAGTACACTCTGCCCGGATTGGAAATAAACAGGTCCATAATATCGTATTCTTTTACCGTCAGTTCAATCTCTCTGCCGTCAATGGTAAGACTGCGGGAAAAAGTATTTAGTTTCACGCCCTTTTTCGTCTCTTCGGTCTGATTTGCGGGTGCTGAAAGCGGTTTGCCCTTGCGGCGCAGTACCGCCTTGACTCTGGCTTTGAGCTCTAAAATATTAAACGGCTTGGTCATGTAATCATCCGCGCCGTACTCCAGCCCCATGATTTTATCCATATCCTCGCTCTTTGCCGTCAGCATGATAATCGGCACATTGGACGTTTCCCGAATTTTCTGACAAACGCTTAATCCGTCCATTTTGGGAAGCATGAGATCCAGAATAATAATATCCAGCGTTTTATCCCGCCCCAAACGTACCGCTTCCTCTCCGTCCATCGCGGTTTCAACTGTATATCCATCCTGTTCGAAATTAAATTTTAATCCCTTCACAAGTAATTTTTCATCATCTACAATCAGTATTTTCATTTGTATGTATCCTCCCGTAAAAATCTCCTGAACCTATTATATAACAAATACTTTACAAATGCAACACCAAAAAAATGAAAAATGTATTGCGCTTACATGTTTTTTTTGGTATAATAAACATAATTCTGTAAGGTAGAATCGAAAAAGGCAGAAACACAAATCATTTGGGAGGAGGGATTGTCATAAAACGCATTTTGGCACTTTTTATGCTGCTTGCTGTGCTCAGCACCGGCATGACAGTCTCGGCAACCCAAACAAACTTAGACGCCATAACCGCACCAACCTATCTGCTTACAGACGGCAACACCGACGCGATTATGCTGGAACAAAACTGCACCACCAATTTAGGTGTCAACAATTTTGCAAAAATCATGACTGCCATTCTCGCGATTGAAAAATTTGCACCCACCGATTGGCTGACATTTACGGAGGAAACAAATGTATTTTACGGAAATACGTTTGGCAATATTGCGGAAACGAAAGCCGGACAGCGCTTTACTGTGCTCAACCATTTACAAAACATGCTGCTTTTATATTCCGACGCCTCGGCAGTTGCGCTTGCCACCGCCTACAGCGGCAATACGCAGGACTTTGTTGCCGAAATGAACCAAAAGGCTGCTCTTTTGGGAATGCAGGATACGGTGTTTACCTCGCCCGACGGCCATGACGAAACCGGCACTGCCAAAACAACCGTCTATGATTTATACAAGCTGATGCGGTTTGCGATGAATCTGCCCCTATTCCGTGAAATTACCTCTACGGTGCGCTTTACCCTGCCCTCTTTTACAGACGGCACCGCAGAACGCACCTTTACCTCCAGGAATCATCTGCTGAGCAAATATACTTACAGCACCTATACGTATTCTGCCGCTATCAGCGGTTTTATCTCCTACAGCACCGACGGCGCGTCTTTTATCGGGGTGGCGCGGCAGGGAAACCGTACCCTTTACGCACTGGTTATGAATACCCCCGACGACGCGCAGCAGGTATACAAAGACGTGATCAATCTGTTCGAACACGGATTTAACAGCTACAGCTCGGTGATTTTAGCGAAGAAAGGAGCATTTCTTTATCAGATTCCGCTAACCGGCGCACTGCAAGCAAATGCTGTGCTGGTTGCCGAAAAAGACGTTTCGGCACTTCTGCCCAACGGCTATGATGAAGCGCGTCTGACCAGTCAGATCACCGCGCCCGAAAAACTCAAAGCCCCGGTTAAAAAAAATACCCCCTATGCCACCATTACCTACTACTACGATGAAAATCCACTCGTTTCCTGCGCGCTGGTGGCAGAAAAGGATATCTCTTTTTCGCCGTTTGGCTGGATTGTACGCCTGTTCTCCCGTGTAAACACTCTGCTGCTCCTTACTGTTTTGATTCTTTTTCTTCTCTGGCTGAGCATGCACATCAAAAAACAGCGCAAACGGGAAGAGTTAAAACGCAGAAAACGGGAAATACTAAACCAAACTGATGAAAGGAATTCATAATATGCAATTCAAAATGGTGCATGAAAACTATAACGTGCAAGATCTGAATGCGTCGATCGACTTTTATTCCCAGGCGCTGGGCTTAGCTGAGGTGCGGCGCACCGTCGCGCCCGACAACAGCTTTACCATTGTGTTCATGGGAAATAAAACTTCTGATTTCTTGCTGGAACTGACCTATCTGCGCGACAAAAAAGGGCCTTATAACTTAGGTGACTGCGAATTTCACCTTGCCTTTGAGACGGATGATTTTGACGCCGCTTATTTAAAACACAAGCAAATGGACTGTATTTGCTATGAAAACAAAGACATGGGCGTGTATTTTATAACCGATCCCGACGGCTACTGGATTGAAATTGTCCCTTCCAAATAGCATCGCAGACGGCTTGAAACTGCCTGTAACCTACGGGCAGCTTGCTTAGTATACCGATATAAACTGCCGCAAAAGAAATCCGTTTTTTTAGATTGCCGCCGCGGGCACTTAAAAACAGCCCAATCGGATGGCTGTAAATGCAGGAACGGCGCTCCATGTTTCCTGCGGCGTACGCCGGCTGTTTATTGGATTTTAATGCTTGCAAATTACTGCTTTTTGCATTTTTCTTGTGCACAGGCGTTTTTTTTGCGGCAGTCTGCAGACGGCTTGAAACCGTCTGTTTTATTTTGCCTTTGCCTTGACAACGCGGACTTTTTTATCTATAATATAAACAAATTGCAGCTGTAAAACTGTACGGATCATCCAACTGAAAGCGAGGTTTTATATAATGGACTTTGCCAAACATATGCTTCCCGTTACCAAGGAAAACGTATTTAAAGAACGCGGTTATTTTGTGTGGTGCGGTACCATGCTGGAGGAAAACGGTACCTATTACCTCCTTTATTCGCGCTGGCCGAAAGCAACCGGCATGAACGGCTGGGTAAGCGATTCGGAAATCTGCATCGCTGCAGCAGACAGCCCGTTCGGTCCGTTTAAGCACGAGAAAGTTCTGTTTACAAAACAGCAGGACGACTGCTGGGATCGGGATTGTTTCCACAACCCCGCCGCCATTTGCTGGGGCGGAAGATTCTATCTATACTATATGGGAAACTACGGAAAAGGCGATTTCTGGAGCCATCGCAATCATCAGCGCATCGGCGTTGCCTGGGCAGACAGCGTGCTCGGTCCGTGGCACCGCAGTGAAAAACCCGCGCTTGACGTTTCGGAAGACGGATTCGACAGCCTGATGACCTCCAATCCGACCGCCACACAAACCCCGGACGGACGTATTATCCTTATGTATAAGGGCGTAAGCAAAGACGGCCCGGCACCGGCAGGCGGCCCGGTTGTATGCGGCACCGCCATAGCCGACCGTCCGGAAGGTCCGTTCGTAAAAACCGAAAAGCCCATCATGGTCAATCCTGAAAACCCCTGGTCGGTAGAAGATCCGTTTTTATGGTACGACGGTACACAATACACCTGTCTTGTCAAGGATTTTCAGGGGTATTTTACCAAAACCAACACCTGTGCCACCGCGCTTTTTCATTCACAGAACGGGCTTACCGATTACCTGCCCGATCCCGAACATCCGCTTGCTTTCCTGCGCCAGATTCACTGGGCAGACGGCACGGTGCAGGACGTATGCCGCATGGAACGGCCGCAGATTTTTATAGAAAACGGTAAGCCGAAAGCGCTTTTATGCGCGGTTGCGGTGGATGAGGAATGGTCCGAAACCTTTAATCTGCAAATCCCCCTTGATTTTTAACCGCAGATTTGCTATAATTTTTTGTTAGTATATTTTTGTTTTATTTTTGGAGGAATTTAATGACAAACAGTCAGGAAAATATCAGAAATTTTTGTATCATCGCGCATATAGACCACGGTAAATCCACGCTGGCAGACCGCTTGCTGGAAGAAACCGGCGTGCTTACTGCACGGGAAATGGAAGAACAGATTTTAGACAACATGGATTTAGAAAGGGAACGCGG